>JAFQDC010000109.1 GCA_017416205.1 Clostridia bacterium
ATAGTATAATTTTAATCCTTACTATGGAGCCGGAGATATAGTTTGCAATCATCTGCCTTCACTCTAAGGAGCCACCTTCCCCCGAATCATGGGGGAAGGCCTTGTTTGGAGCCTTTCCTCATTTTGTAGCCATAAAGTATATTTCAACTCCTCGCCAAACCAAAATTTGACGGTCAAATAATAAAGATTAAATAATAAACAATAAGACTATGCGGACATCACCCGATGCACTCGCATAGTCTTTCTGTTTAATAGTAATTAAAGTTTTTTGAAGGTGCGGAAACTTTTTTTCAAAAAAGTTTCTGCGTAACCAATCATAATCGTTTCTCTACACAGGGCATTCCTGGGTATCGAACACCGTTTCTATGACCTTGCGGCAACCGTCGGGAGAGTATCTCCAATGTGAGATATGCCGCTCCTTTTCGGTGTCAACAAAATATTTTATCCCCGTGCTCACGGGAGTTTTCAGAGTATCTATAATAACCAGCTTTATCTTCATTTTCTCGGGGATGATGCTTTTTATATAAACGGAGCAGGTGTCCCCCGGAGCTACTCCGTCCTTGAGCTCTGCAAGTCCTGCAAGATTTGGGGAGAGCTCAACAAAAATGCCGTAGTCCTCAATGCTGCGAACTATTCCCGCAACGCTTGAGCAGGGAGAGAATGCGGCGGCGTTTTCTTCCCAGGTGCCCAGAAGCTCCCGTAGGGACATATACATCCGCCCGCTCTCGTAGTCAATGCTTTTGACAACGCAGAATAGCTTTTGCCCGGGGTAAAGTCTGTCCCGCGGGTGGAATATCCTGGAAACTGAGATGGAATCTATGCATATGAGGGATACTATACCGCAACCGATATCAACGAATGCGCCGAAGGAGTCTATGTGGGTAACGGTGGCGGGAATGATATCCCCGGGGGAGAGCTTTGATATGTAATTCTGCCTGCATTCCTCCTGAGCCCCCTTTCGGGAGAGAAGAACTCTTGGGTGTGCGCCGGAATCAAGTATCCCCGTCACCTTAAAGGCAACGGGCTTGCCCACGCGGGTGATAACGGCAATATCCTTTGCGCTTTCCCCCTCAAGCTGTGCCTCCTCCTTTGGAATGATGCCCTCGCAATCCCCAAGGTCAACCCTCAGGCTCATATCCCTGCAGTCGCAGACCGTGGCAACAGCCTCAAGTATCCGTCCCTTTCGCATTGCCCGCTCCAGCATATTAAGGCTCGCGGTATACATAACGTTCAGATCTGTGTCAATGAGACTGCCCTCGGGCAGATAAATATTGTCTTTGTTTTTTGTTTCCACGGGTTTTCCCATCCTTTCGTATCAATACGATACATTTTATGAGGGGCGAGGGGGAAATATAACCGCAGAACAAAATACGGAGACAAATATGAAAATCAAAAAAGAAACGGCAAAATATATTCTGGGGAAGGCGGCTTCTCTGATACTTGGGTCCTTTATTTACGGCCTTGCCATAAATATGTTTCTCTCTCCCGGCGGTATAACCATGGGTGGCTTTACGGGAATATCAACCACCCTGAATCACCTGTTCAGAACGCCCATCGGATTTATGACATTCCTTTTGAACCTGCCCCTTTTTGCGGCAGAGCTTAAAACGGGGGGAGGCAAGAGAGGAGTTATAAACTCTCTTCTCGGTGTTGTCGGGACCTCCGTTGCAACAGACCTGCTTTCAGCCTTTCCCTATACTCATTCTGATACTCTGCTGTCCTCGGTTTTCGGAGGGCTGCTTCTCGGAGCGGGAACGGGAATACTGCTTTCAAAGGGATATACGACGGGAGGCAGCGATCTTCTTGCCCATATCATTCACCGCCGTTTTTCCTTTCTTTCAACGGGAAAGCTTATTTTGTTTATAGACAGCGCAATAGTCCTTCTTTGCTCGGGAGTTTTGAAAACGGGGTGGGGAATACTCTTTTCCTTTGCATCCCTCTGGTGCTTTTCAACGGCTCTTGACAGCGTTCTCGACGGTATCGGCTCCTCAAAGCTTGTGATGATAGTGTCAAGGGAGCACGAAACCATAGCCGACAGGATAACGGGAAGGCTTCATCGCGGCGTGACCCTTCTTTCGGGGGAGGGGTGGTATTCGAAGAATGAATGCAAGGTCATATTCTGCGCCGTGAAGCGAAGCGAGCTTTTTGCACTCACGGAGCTTGTAAGGCGCACGGACAGATCTGCATTTCTCACAGTCTGCGATGCCCGCGAGGTCCTTGGAGCAGGATTTAAGGAGATGTAGGGATGCGTGGGATGCAAAGAACTTTTTTGTAAAAAAGTTCTCTGCACTCTCAAAAAACTTTGAAAAAGGGATATATACAGTAGGGGCGACCATTGGTCGTCCGACTGCAAACGAAACATATTAATTGAAACCAAATAGCTACAGACAGTGTATTATTGCAGATTATATAGTAAATCGTGCAGATGCTCGGACGACCAATGGTCGCCCCTACAGTGTAATCATTAGTTTATTCTTCAACCTCCAATTTATCTTTACTTCCATCAAACAAAAAGGACTATCGCTTTTGCGGTAGTCCTTTTAATATTTAGTGCTGAACTGTATCGTCGTTGTTGTCGTCGTCGCTTTCTTCGGGATCGCTTTCAGCCTTTCCCTCGGGAGAAACGCCGCCGTTCTTTGCGGCTTCCTCTCTTGCTCTTTCCTCGGCGCGGAGACGCTCGTTTTCAGCTATCTGAATTGCGCGGGCTGCGTTTTCAGCCTCGCTGCGGCGCTTTTTCTCTGCAACCATTTCTTCAAGCTCCTCGAAGGTTACCTCGTCCTCTTCCATAGCGCGGCGGAACTGCTCTGAGTCCATTACCTCGTACTTGTGGAGGAACTTTGCAACAAAGTGGAGCTTGTCGATATTTTCTGTGAGAAGGCGCTTAGCCTCGTTGTAAGATTCCGTGATGATCTTGTTGATCTCCTCGTCGATGCGTGCGGCAACGTTCTCGGAGAAGTTGCGGCTCTGTGAGAAGTCGCGGCCGAGGAACACCTCGCTTTCGCTGTGCTCACTGCCGAAGAGAATGGGGCCGAGATCGCTCATACCGAGCTGCATTACCATCTTGCGGGCGATCTGAGTTGCTCTCTGGATATCGTTGGAGGCGCCGCCGGAGAAGTCGTCAAATATGAGCTGCTCCGCAACGCGTCCGCCAAGGAGCATGGAGATCTTTTGCTTCAGCTCGTTGCGGTAAACGCTGTACTTATCCTCCTCGGGGAGATTAAGGGTATAGCCCAATGCTCCGCCGCTTGGGATAATGGAGATACGGTGAACGGGATCCATAAGGGGAAGCACGTGGGAAAGGATAGCGTGGCCTGCCTCGTGATAAGCAGTTTTCAGCTTTTCCGATTCCTTAATGCGCATAGACTTCTTTTCGGGACCTGCGATGACCTTTGTGAAGGCCTCCTCGATCTCCGTCATACCGATAAGCTTCTTATCCTTTCTTGCCGCAAGGAGAGCTGCCTCGTTAAGGAGATTTGCAAGATCGGCTCCTGTGAAGCCGCTTGTGCTCTTTGCGATAACGGAAAGGTCAACGTCAGCCTCAAGGGGCTTGTTGCGGGCGTGAACCTTAAGGATCTCCTCGCGTCCCTTGATGTCGGGCTGGCTTACGGTGATCTGTCTGTCAAATCTGCCGGGTCTGAGCAGGGCAGGGTCAAGAACGTCGGGGCGGTTGGTTGCGGCAATAACGATGATGCCGTCGGTGGAGCCAAAGCCGTCCATCTCAACGAGAAGCTGGTTCAAGGTCTGCTCGCGCTCGTCGTGACCGCCGCCAAGGCCCGTGCCTCTCTGACGGCCTACCGCGTCGATCTCATCGATAAACACGATGGAAGCGGGGTAGCGTCTTGCAGTATCGAAAAGGTCGCGGACACGGGAAGCGCCCACACCTACGTACATCTCAACGAAGTCGGAGCCGGAGATGGAGAAGAAGGGAACGCCCGCTTCACCTGCAACGGCCTTTGCAAGAAGGGTCTTACCCGTTCCGGGAGGGCCCATCAGGAGAACGCCGTGGGGGATCTTTGCGCCGAGGCTTGAGAACTTCTGAGGCTCCTTTAAGAACTCAACAATCTCCTCAAGCTCAGCCTTTTCCTCGTCAGCTCCCGCAACGTCGCGGAAGAATACTTTGGACTTATCGGCAGCCTTCGTTCTTGCCTTGCCGAAGCTGTTGATCTTCGAGCCCTTGCCGCCTGTTGCCTGGCTCATCATATACCACCAGAGCACGATGAACACGACTGCAATGATGATATAGGGAACGAAGCTTACCCACCAGGGGAATACCTTTGCGGGAATACGGTCGTATTCCTCGATCCCCTCGGTATACTCGTCTATATCTCTGAGGAAGGTCTCGATATCGGCAAGCTTATACTTGACCTCTATCTTTTTAGCCTCCTTATCTGAGTCAGCAGGCTTTTCTCCCTCAACTGTGAGGATGACTATTTTTTTGTTATAGTCGATGTCGTAACGCTCTACCTTACCGTCCTCAAAATAAGCGATGATATCACTGTATTTCAGTTCCTCAGCAGAAGCGCCGTTGCCGTAAAGAAACGCGATGGCAACGATGACCACAGCGATCATCACCACGTACCATATGGCAACTCTGAAACCGTTTTTCTTCATGTATCTGTTTTTCCTCCAAAGGGTGTTATTTCATATATACTTCACGCTTGAGGATACCGACGTAGGGAAGGGAACGGTACTTTTCAGCATAGTCAAGACCGTAGCCGATAACAAATTCGTCGGGTATCTCAAGGCCGGTATAATCAGGCTTGTAATCAACCTCACGGCGTGAGGGCTTATCAAGGAGGGCAACGGACTTTACGCTGCGGGCTCCGTTGATCTTAAGGTATTCAACAAGGTAAGAAAGGGTTTTTCCGGAGTCGATGATATCCTCAATAATAAGTATGTCCTTTTCGGAGAGATCTGAACGGTGAAGGTCGAGAAGAATATTGATCCTTCCGCCGGATACCGTACCCTTTCCGTAGGAGGATACCTTCATACAGTCTATCTCGCAGGGAATTGTGAGCTTCTTCATAAGGTCGCCCATAAAAACGATGCTTCCCTTAAGGATGCAGAGCATAAGCAGGGTCTTATCCTTATAGTCCTCGCTGATCCTTTCGGCAAGGCCGGAAACGATGCGGTCAAGCTCCTCTTCGCTTATAAGGATACGCTCAACGCCTTCGTCTCTGAGAGTGTTATGATCTGTCATTTCAAAAATTCCTTTTAGTTATTCTTATTTTCTTTTTTCGCAATTATAATATGTAAAATTTGTTTTGTTCGGCTGTCGGCAGCTTTCCCGTCCCGAATACCCACGGTGGGAACTGCGATAATGCCGTCGCCGTCGCAGATAAGAGGCAAAGTATCTCTCAGGTGTCTCGGGATCGCGCTGTCGCAAAGAAGCTTTTTGAGCTTTTTATTTGTGCGGTGAAAAAGAAAGGTGTCTCCACTCTGTCTTGTCCTTGCGTGGATATTACCATTTATTTTATCACAGTCAAGGGCTATGTGTAAAGATAAATTGTAAATATTTTCCTCAATATTCTTAATATATGTGTCGTTATCCCAAAGAGTGAGGACAAATCCGCAAAACTCTGCAGCTTCTCCCATACGGAGTGGGATCGAAAGAAAGGCGCTTTTTTCGGCGTATCTCAGATCTCGGTCCACGAAGACTCCGTCGCGGTCGCAGTATAGGGCATATCCTCCGGGCAAGGATACGCTTCCGCCGTTTGCCGATTGGCAAAGCTTTTTCGCATCGTGCACGTTCTTTTCGGAAAGGTTTTCCCATTTTTTCGATGCTTCTTTATAAAGCTCTCTTATAACGCGGGAAAAGAGAGCGGGGGAAAGGGCGTTGATCTCCTCTTTTGGAACGGGGATCTTTTGGCAAATGATACGTGCTTCCCTTTCAAGGTGGAGGCAGTCCTCCCTTGCGGCGCTTGAAAGCCTGAGGCCTGCGTCCGAGACTCTTGGATTTATCTCCTTCAGGAGAGGGATGACCTTATGGCGGATAGTGTTTCTTGTGTATGCGATGTCCCCGTTCGTGCTGTCAATAACGTAGGGAATGTCGTTGTCCCGTGCAAAGGATCGTATCTCCTCACCGGTTAAGGATAGGAGAGGGCGGATATATACTCCGTCTCTTGCGGGCGCGATCCCCGCCATACCCTTAGTGCCGCTTCCGCGGGTAAGGTTAAAGATAAGAGTTTCTAAATTATCGTCAGCGTTGTGGGCTGTGGCAACGAGAGCTTCGTATTCCTTGGAAAGCTCTTCGAAAAAGTCGTATCGCACGTTTCGGGCGCATTCCTCAAGACCCTCGCCCGCGGCCTTTGCAAGGGCGGGAACGTCAGCTTTTTTTATTATCAGCGGGATACCGTGGCTTTTGCAGATCTCTTTGCAAAACTCTTCATCCCGATCAGCCTCCTCGCCCCGTATCATATGATTCACGTGAGCGGCAATAATTTTAAGATGAGGAAGATCTTTCCGTATATCAACAAAAAAAGAGAGAAGAACGGAAGAGTCAGCACCGCCGGAAAGGGCAACGATAACCGAGCCTTTTTCTTCAATAAGGCTTGTAATGCCAACTTCACGGCAGTATTTTTCGGCCTTTTTGTAAAGCATATCCGTCCTCCTTTCGAAAATTATTCGTCTTTTTCGCTTTTTCGTATGTACTCAAAAAGCAGCGATGCCCCAAGGGTCACAACAGCCCCTGCCGCGGGATACTCAAGCATATCGGCAAGGTAGAAGGGGTCGGGGTCGCAGATTGCAATGAGAAAAAGTGAAAAGAGCACAACGGAAAATAAAAGCTTTGAAAGCGCGGCTGTAAAACGGTAAGTAAGCATAGTCCACCTCTTTATAAGTATCTGAATATATTTTATACGAATAAAGAAGAAAGCTCAATGCAAAAAGTTTTGCAGATATGCAATATACTACCATTATAATAGTACACAAACCGTACCGTTTTGTCAAGTGAGGATAAAAAATGGCTGCGCGTAAAGGGTGTTGTATAGCCTGAGGCATTTGTAATACAAATGCGAAACTTGCGAAAAAACAGAAGAGAGAGTAATGCGGAAACAAAATTCCGTAAAGCTCTCTCTTTTCTGTTTTTTATAAGTGGTATTCCTTGCTGACGCAAAGAGTGATATTGTCGCACGGCGACAGTGATATTGAAGCCTTGCAGCTTCAGTGATATTCTATTCGCCTCTAAACTCGCGAAGCGAATACCACTCGGCGTAAGCCGAATATCACTGTGAAGCAATATCACTCGCCGCACCCACTCCCCGCGACAACTTTGTTGTCGTAGGGGCCCCTGTGGGAAGGCGAATAGAACTGGCGTGATACTCCGTTAAGAGTATCACGCCAAAGCGTCAGCCATTTTTTGAGGTCAATCGAAATCGGTAATATTTCCTGCAATGTAGCGGGAAATGTAGTTTGCATCCACACCGTTGACGATACCGTCGCGGTTTACGTCAGCAGCAAGTCTTTCTATATCCGAGGTGGAATAGGAGCCGCTGAGTATCTGTCTGAGAATGTTGGAGTCCTTGCCGTTGATAACGCCGTCTCCATTAACGTCACCGGTAATAAATCCGTCCGTGGGGACGTCAGTCTCAGGCTTTTTGCATACGGTACAGATACCGTTGAGATAATCGTGTCCCGTTTCAGGGATCTCCTCGTAGGTCGAGTAGTCGCAGGTGCTGCAGGCCTCGTAGGCATTCCAGCCTGCAGAGGTGCAGGTTGGAGCCTTTGCCTCAAAGTAGCCCATAACGTGGAAGTGAGTGTTCTCGTCTCCCTTCACCCACGTGATATCGCCGCCATACTGAAGCTTTGAGTATCTGTTCCAGGTGCTGTTGCTCCTTGGGTAGTAAGCTGCAGCGCAAAGTCCCGAAAAGGCGTTGGGGTCAAAGGAGGGTGCATCTCCGCAGAAAACTATTTTTGCAATTGAGCTGTCTGAGAAAGCGTGGCTTTCTATTCCTGCCAGACCTTTGGGAAGAGTGATCTCAGTAAGATATTTGCAGTAAGCAAATGCATGTGAGCCAATACTCTTGAGAGTGGAGGGGAGAATGACCGTTGAAAGAGTATTCTCTACGTTTGATTGACCGCAGAAGGCGTAATCACCGATATGGGTAATGCCCTCCTCAAAGATCACCGTGTCAAGGCTTTGGCGGCTGCAATACTCAACGGAGTCGTAATTGTTGTAGGTCTTATCCCTCATCTTACCTGAGTTTCCAAAGGAATAGGTGATCCTTTCAACAGTTGAGATACCGTTAAAGGGGTTGTTTGCGATATCGTAATCTACTGGGATAAGGAGCTCCTTTACCGTGCTGCACTCGGCAAAGGCATAGGTGGAGAGCTCGGTGTCAGCACTTTTGACGGTAATTTTCGGAATACCGTCGCAGTCGTAAAAGGCATAGGAGCCGACTCTGCGGATGTTTTCGTGAATAAGGATATCAATATTGATGCCGTCGCAGTTATAGAAGCTGTAGTCACCGATATCCGTAAGGCTCTCGGGGAGAGTGTTGACGGAAAGGCTTTGGCACTCGTAGAAGGCGTGATCCTCTACCGTTCTGATACTATCGCCAAAGGTAACTTCCGTAAGGTACTTGCAGTAAGCAAATGCATGTGAGCCAACGGTTCTGAGAGTGGAGGGGAGAATGACCGTTGAAAGAGTATTCTCTCCGCCGGAGTGACCGCAGAAGGCGTAATCTCCGATATGTGTAATACCCTCCTCAAAGATCACCGTGTCAAGGCTTTGGCGGCTGTAATATTCAACGGAGTCGTAATAATTGTAGTAGGTCTTATCCCTCATCTTACCTGAGTTTCCAAAGGAATAGGTGATCCTTTCAACAGTTGAGATACCGCTAAAGGGGTTGTTTGCGATATCGTAATCTACGGGGATAAGGAGCTCCTTTACCGTGCTGCACTCGGCAAAGGCATAGGTGGAAAGCTCGGTGTCAGCACTTTTGACGGTAATTTTCGGAATACCGTCGCA
>JAFQDC010000110.1 GCA_017416205.1 Clostridia bacterium
ATTTGATCGATGGCGACCCACGAGACAAAGCGCGCGACCAATAAATTTTCCGCTTCGGCTACGCCTTCGCTTCAAATTTATTGGTCCAAAAGTTGTAAACCATGTGTCTTCACAATTTGTAAACCATGTTACTCTTGACACCATGGTCGCCCCTACAGATGCTTTAATCTCTTGATATTTTTAGTATTTCCATTACGTCCTTCTGACGACGTCTCATATCGGCATCGTCCTCGTCGGACAGCTCGTGATCATAACCAAGAAGATGAAGGGTTGAGTGAACTGTGAGAAATGCTACCTCTCTTTTGAAGCTATGGCCGAATTCCTCTGCCTGTTCCTCTGCCCTCTCAAGAGAGAGCACAATGTCGCCAAGCTCACAAGGATATCCCTCCTCGGGCATATCTCCGTTTTTCATATCATACATAGGGAAAGAAAGCACGTCTGTTGCGCGGTCCTTTTCCCTGTGCTCACGGTTGAGCTCTCTTATTCCCTCGTTATCCGTAAAGGTAACGGAGACCTCAGAGTCATATGTAAAGTCCTCATAGGCAAGGGTAGCAAGAACTGCGCGGCGGATAAGCCCTCTCAGGCCGATTCCCGCTTTATGCTTGTCCTGCTCATTAGAAAAATACATTTTAAGCTTCATTATTTTCCCATCCTCCCCTCAGGCTTCAGGCTTTGCAACAAACATTTTCCTGTTTGCTTTCTCGTTTGCGTGCTTCTCATAGGCGAGAATGATCTTCTGAACGAGCCTGTGACGTACTACGTCCTTATCGGAAAATCTATGGATCGATATATCCTCGATGCCGTCAAGTATCTTCACAGCCTCAAAAAGGCCTGAGCGCTGACCTGCGGGCAGGTCTGTCTGGGTAAGGTCTCCCGTAACCACTGCCTTTGAGCCGTTACCGAGACGGGTGAGGAACATCTTCATCTGCTCGGGGGTGGTGTTCTGAGCCTCGTCAAGGATTATAAAGCAATCGTCAAGAGTTCGTCCTCTCATATACGCAAGAGGCGCGATCTCAATAGTCATCTTCTCCATAAGACGGGCGCAGGTCTCCATACCGAGCATCTCATAAAGAGCATCGTAGAGAGGTCTGAGATAGGGGTCTATCTTCTGCTGAAGATCACCTGGGAGAAATCCAAGTCGCTCTCCCGCTTCTACTGCAGGACGGGTCAGGATGATCCTCGTTACCTCATGTGCTCTGAGGGCCTTTACAGCCATTGATACTGCAAGGAAGGTCTTACCCGTTCCCGCAGGGCCGATACCGAACACCACCGTATTCTTACGGATAGCATCTACGTATTTTTTCTGGCCCACAGTTTTTGCCTTTATGGGGCTGCCCTTGGCGCTGATACAGATGCAATCACCTGAAAGGCTTGAAAGCTCTTCGCCCTTTCCCTCGTTTACCATGGATATAACGTAATCCACAGTCTGCTCGGGGAGAGTATCATTCATCACAGCAACTCTTTTCAGCTGCTCTATTGCATTGGCAGCAAGGAGAGTATCCCCGTCGTTTCCTTCAATAACGACAGTATCTCCTCCCTCGTCGCCCTCGCCTCTGTTATATATACGGACGCCGAAGGCCTGCTCTACCCTCCGTATATTTCTGTCAAAGCTGCCGAAGATGCGAAGGGTCATCTCACTGTTTGGAATATTAACTGTTCTGGTCATACTTTTCCGTTTCTTTATTATCCTGATTTTCTTCTTTTGAAATTATAAGGGGAGCCTTTTTTGCTATATCTGCAAGCAAGCGCATTTCACACCGTATTATATATTCACCCTCACTTGCCTCTTTTGTTACCGTCTTTTTCAAAAGACTTGCATCTCCCACAACACGCCGAAGCTCTTCTCTGTATAAAGCCATTGCCCTCTCCGACGCTTCCTTTTCGGAAAGATGCTCCTTTTCGATGCCGTACTCCCTGTACTCTGTTGTTTTCACGTACACGGGAAGTGCCACGGTATCAAAAAGATACACCTGCTTATACATAGTTATTGTATCACAAAACCTATACGGATTGCTACTGTTTGTGAAAAGATTTATATTAAATTTGAAAATTCTGAGAGATCTTTTTACCGTTTTCTCCCCTGTATAGGTCTTTTTCTCTGCTTCATATGGAACGCTGACCGAAAAGCTGCGCAAAACGCTTGCGTAGACGCTCCCCGCGGCACTTTCATATCTGTTATATATCTCTTTATAGGTTATAGCTCCGCTGACAAGGAGCTCCCCCTTGCGCACGGTGTCACCAATTTCAACAACGGGCTTTCCCTCTGTTGCGGCGATCCTTTCTACGGTTCCGTCCTCAGACGCAATAAGGTTATAAAATCCGTCATCATCTTCCTTTTCCTGAGCGTTTACAGTCTCCCGCACCTCAACGTTTGCGTGAGTCCCGTTCATATTTACTGCGATCCACGCAATATTTTCGCTTTCCATAAGAAATCGGTTATGAAGCACGTCAAAATCAATATCCCTGTATGTATCTCCAACACCGCACCCAAGCTTTTCAAGAAGCTCTATTATCTCACCGTCTGAGACCGTTGTGTTCCCCTCAACGTTTACGCACCAGATGACCCTCCCCGAAAGCCATATCATGATCCCGATGATCAAAGCTCCTATGGGAATTCCAATTCTTTTTCTGTAGCTGTGAATTATCCTCGGAAGCCCCGTAATACTCTTTTTCTCAAATGGTATTCCAACTTCCTCAAGTAATGAGCAAAGCGACCTTCTTCTGTAAAGCGGAACAAAAAACGAAAAGCTCTCTTCTCCATTTGTAAAGCGAAAGGGTATATCCTTATCTGCAAGGATACGAAGGACCTCTTTTTTATACTCCTTTTTAAAGGATAGCTCACCTTCTCCGAGGAAAAATTGCAAAAGCATCAGCAAACGCCTCCCATATCAATAACGTTTATCTCCCCTGTTACGCATAAAAGGTCATGCCGGTATGCCGTTATTGAGAGACATTTTCCGCATATTCTGACAGTACCGTTGACAGTATCCACGGTTATGGTATTATCGTCAAAATCAAGAAGAGTGCGACATCCCGTGAGGAGCAGCTCCCCTGTGCCGTGTACCTCGAGCATTGAAGCATATCCCGTCTGCTCTTTGAATTTTTCTATAAAGCCCTTCAATCTGTCTTTCATAAAGACCTCTGCATTATTAAATATTTTTCGCATATATATTTTATGAAATAACCATATTTTTATTACATACGAGGTATATTTTGAAACGGCTTTTTAACACGGGGGCTTTGATATCTCTTTTTTGCGCCGCAGTTATTCTGACTGTTTTCTCCGAAAAGGCATCTGACTTTGCAAGAGAAGCTCTCAAGGTCTGCGCACTTTGCATCGTTCCCTCTGTTTTTCCTTATATGGTAATATCTCATATGACAGTATCCTGCGGTATTGCCCACCGAATCGGGCGGATACTTCCATTATCCCGTATTTTTTCACTTCCCTCCTGTGCTACGGCACCAATTCTTCTCGGAGCCCTTTGCGGCTTTCCGGTTGGAGCGAAAAGCGCCTGTCAGATGTATCTTCGGGGTGATATTACCAAAGAAGAATGCGAGGTCCTTATTTCCTTGGCAAACAATACGGGGCCTTCTTTTGTTGTTTCGGTTATCGGCGCTTCATTTTTCCACAGCCCTCTCTTCGGCTGGCAGCTATACTTTTTTCAGCTCCTTTCATCTTTTCTGTCTGCACTCCTTATAAACCGCATAGTATTCCCATTTGGAAAAAGAAAAGACATCAAAGATAATGAGATACCAAGAATTTCCACCTTCAGCTTTTCAAGGGCTGTTTCGGATTCCTGCTCGTCAACGGTGACCGTATGCGGCTTCATCGTTTTCTTTTCCGTTATTTCGGGATTTATCGTTGATTTTGCAGGCAGATATTCACTTGACGCAGCAGCGTTAATTGCCGCAATAGCAGAGTTTTCAAAGGGGACAGCCCACAGCGCAACCCTTGGAGGTATCAAAGGGCGCTTTCTCTGCGGTCTCTCTCTCGGCTTTTCAGGGCTTTGCGTGTTTTCCCAGACCTATGCAATAACGTCTCCTCACGGTATATCATTAAAGCGCACCGTAGCAACAAAGCTTATTCAGGGTGTGCTTACGGGTATTATGGCAGCATTTATTCCACCCGTACTATCTGACGATATAATCCCCGTGAGCCTTCCTTCACTTTTTTCACTTACCCAAGTATTCAGCATATCGAGCGCTTTATGCTCTCTTATTTCGCTGTTTCTCTGCATTTTTTCAATAAAAAATATTACAAAAGAATAAATGTGCAAAAACACCTTGATTTGTGACATATTTTTTAATATAATGATTAAGTATGAGTAACTATACAGGTGGTGAGAACGTGTGAAAATAGATAAGAGCGAATGTATATGCGCATACTGTGAGTATGCTGCTCCCGTTTTTGACGAGGATTCTGTTCTTTGCGAAAAGAACGGCATCGTGAGAAAAGACTACAGATGCAAAAGATTTTCATACGATCCCTTGAAGAGAGTTCCGCCAAAGGCTCTCTCCGCACCTACACTTGAATATATTGATATTGATAACTGACAGAGGTATTTATGATAATTGAAATCGAAGAAGCAAAATATAAGCTGACTAATTTCAGAGAGGATATTGAAGAGCTTGGTAACGCACTTCGCGTCGCCGACCTTAGAAATCAGGTAGAGGATCTTGAGAAGCAGGCTATGGAGCCTGATTTCTGGAACGATCAGGAAAACTCCGGAAAGGTCCTCAGACAGACAAAGCAGCTCAAGGACAAGATCGAGCGCTACGACCGCCTCGCATCAAAGCTTGAGGATGCTATCACCCTTTGCGAGCTTGCAATTGAAGAGGGCGATGAATCCATGAAGGATGAGATCCTCACAGAGGTCAGCGAGATCGAAGCCGAGGAGGAAAAGCAGCGTATTGAGGTGCTTCTCTCCGGAGAATACGACCAGAACAACGCTATCCTTTCCTTCCACCCCGGTGCCGGCGGTACTGAGGCTCAGGACTGGGCTCAGATGCTTTACCGTATGTATACCCGTTGGGGTGAGTCTCACGGCTACAACGTTAAGCTTATCGACTGGCTTGACGGAGAAGAAGCAGGTATCAAGTCTGCTACTATTATGATCGAGGGCATCAACGCATACGGATATCTTAAGAGTGAAAACGGCGTTCACAGACTCGTTCGTGTTTCTCCCTACGACGGTTCAGGCCGCCGCCACACATCCTTTGCTTCCGTTGAAGTTCTTCCCGAGTTTGACGACGACAATTCCATCGAGCTTCGCGACGAGGACCTTGAGATCACAGCTCACCGTTCCTCAGGCGCCGGCGGACAGCACGTAAACAAGACTGACTCCGCTATCCGTATCGTTCACATTCCTACAGGTATCGTTGTTGGCTGTCAGACTGAGCGAAGCCAGCTCCAGAACAAGGAAACTGCCCTCAAGATGCTGAAGTCCAAGCTTATGGAGATCAAGCAGAGAGAAAAGCTTGAAAAGATCGAGGATATTACAGGCAACAAGACAAATATCGAATGGGGCGCTCAGATCCGTTCCTACGTATTTATGCCCTACACTCTCGCAAAGGATACACGTACAGGCTTTGAGGACGGTAACATCCAGAGCGTTATGGACGGTAACATTGACGGATTTATTAACGCATACCTTAAAATGATAACAGACAAAAAATAATGCCCCAGGGCAGCAAAAAACCATTGTAAGGGCTCCTTGCAATGGTTTTTATATATCACCTTTTTCAAAGTTTTTTGGAGTGCAGAACCTTTTTTTCAAAAAAGGTTTTGCAACAAACCAACAACAGAAAGGACAGGTCATTATGAAAAAAGAAGCTTCGAGACAAGAAGACTCCCTTGTTTTCGAGGGTATGACCTCCATTTCCGCAGTTATCAACGGCGGCTACAGAAAGATCGAAAAGGTGCTTTTCGATAAAGAAAAAAACGACAAAAGATCCCGTCAGCTCTCCTGGCTGAAGGCAAAAAGCCGTGAGATGGGATTTGAAATAGAGTTTTGCGATATTGAAAGCATTGAAGCGCTGACCACGGGTAATTCCCACGGCGGTGTTATTGCCATATGCTCAGACCGCGAGATCCCCGCCCTTTCAGCTCTTTCGCCTAAAGAAGACGGGTTTTACGTTATGATAGACGGCATTGAGGATCCTTACAATTTCGGATATGCCATCCGCACCCTTTATGCCGCAGGCGTTGATGCAATAATTTTAACTCCGAGAAACTGGATGAGTGCCGCAGGCGTTGTATGCCGCTCATCTGCAGGTGCAAGTGAGCTTTTACCCATCTACATATCAGACGGAGAGGAAGCATCTGCATTCTTTAAAGCCCACAATATAAAGGTAGTATGCGCAGGTATCCGTGATTCTGTTTCAGCTTTTGATGCAGATCTTTCAAAGCCTGTATTCCTTATTGTCGGCGGCGAAAAGCGGGGGATTTCCGCAAAGGTCCTTTCCACTGCAGATACTGTTGTTCGCCTCGACTACGGACGGGAATTTAACGGTTCCCTTTCTGCCGCATCCTGCGCATCCGTTCTCGCTTACGAAATTTTCCGTCAAAACAGAAAATAACGCTTTTTTCCACATATATTATCTGCGTTTTCTCAAATAATATTACTGTGATCATTCACAATCAAAAACACGGAGATATATATGTCAAAGCATCAGAATTCAACAAATCTTGCCGCGTATATAGCCTGCGGAGTTGCTATCGGAAGTGCTGTTGGCACTGCCGCCGCTATGATGATGTCGGCAAAAAAGAAAAAGCCTGTAGGTATCCGCGAAAAGGCAATCAGCGCCGCCGATACTATGGGCACCATTATGCAGAATATTGCAAATATGGCAAGATAACGATAAGGGTTGCTGCAATTAATTGCGGCAACCCTTAATTATTCTTCTCACCGTCAAATTTTGGTTTGACGGGGGAGAAACGGTCGCTTTTTTGTAAAAAAGCTCCGCAAAAAACTTCAAACTATGGGTAATTAAAATAACAAAATATACTTATAGACAACTAATTTATCCTTTTTTCAAAGTTTTTTGGGGTC
>JAFQDC010000111.1 GCA_017416205.1 Clostridia bacterium
GAGATTGTGAGATTTGACCCGTTCACGGGTAGTGGGGCGTGTAATGCTATAATATAGTTCAGTACCCCTTTTAGGGGGGAAGCCAGTAATATCCCCTTTTAGGGGTAGAGCAAACCACCGGTTGAACCGGTGGTTTTGATTACGATTCTATTTTGTATATTCGGTTCTTCGCTTTGGGGTCGTACTCATATCCGAAGAAGCTATAGGGAGAGGCCGTCAGAATATAATCACCGTATATATCTACAGCATGCCCCTTAACTGAGAATTTTCCGATAATATCCATGCTTTCGTCTGCCAGAAACACTTTTGACCCTGTTGTAAGAACAAAACGATTCTTTGAATCAAAGCCAAGAAGATATGCGCCGCTCGGTATGTCCATAGTTTTGCCTCGGTATCCGACAGGAGCTGATTCATTGAATTCTACCTTGTCGGTGGAGCCATATATTATGCGGCAATAGTCATAGCAAGGCGCGGGTATATCCTTAGCCTTTGCAAATTCTTCAATTGTAATGGTTTCAAATCCGTTACCGATAAAACGAACAAAGGAATATTCAAGATCGTCATTTTCATAAAGTAATACATAGCAATGCTCTTTTTGCATGCAGGAAAACATTTCACAGTTCCAAAACAGCTTCCCCGTCTTTTCATATATCAGCTTCGCAGATACGGAACGCATGTTTTTTGCCAAAGTCTTTTCTTTTTTCTTATGCGCTTTGTAAAGCTCTTCTGAACGCTCGCGCTCCAGCATATAAGGCTCAGATAAAAGCTCCGGGAACGGCAGAAGGCATACTCCAAAGTACTCTTCCAAAAGCTCTACCTTTTTGTCAGCATCAGTTATTGCCACAATGTTTGACAGGCGCTTTTTATATCCTTCTCCGTAATTAAGAATAGAAGAGACGGCGTACAGATTTTTCGTTTTTGCAAGAACTCCGTCGGAATAACGGGCAACACTTTTTCCGTCAAGAAAAAACTCAAAATTTACGCTTTCACTGTCATAAATAAAAAAGTACAAAACGGGATATGAGTACTTTTTTGAGAGGAGCTTGGCTTCTTTATAAGCGTATATATCACCGTGATCAAGATCGGTCACGCAGCTCTGCCAGCCATCGGAAAAAGAAGCAAATTTCAAGGGGACATAAGTTATCGCTTCACTCGTAAAAACATGTATGCTTGAAAACGTGGTACCCATTTTATGCTCCTTTCACATAAATTATAGGTCAATTATAACACAGCGTAAATGTAATTTCAATCCTTTGGGAATACTGTTGACGATAGGGGCAAGGTGAAAATTCGACTAAAAACAAGTTCTTCCCAAGTCTGCGTGGGGGAAGGCTTTGCTATGCTGCCATAATTCCTGCCTTTTTTGCATATACTATATACCGTTATTTTGTATCTTAAAAGGAGAAGGCAATGGCAGACAAAACACTTAAATATTTCGGCACTGACGGCTTTCGCGGCGAGGCAAACGTAGGTCTGACCTCAATGCAGGCTTATCGTGTGGGCAGATTTCTCGGCTGGTATTTCGCGTCGCCCCTTTCGGGAAAAGCTGAAAGCTCATACCGTCCCCGCATCGTCATCGGCAAGGACACCCGCCGCTCAAGCTATATGCTTGAGTATTCAATAGCCGCAGGTATCACCGCCTCGGGAGCTGACGCCTATATGCTCCACGTTATAACCACCCCCGGCGTTTCCTACGTTACGAGGAGCGACGGCTTTGACTGCGGCATTATGATAACCGCATCCCACAACCCCTTCTCGGACAACGGCATCAAGGTCATAAACCGCTTTGGAGAAAAGCTTGACGACGATACCACAGCCCTAATTGAAGCCTATATTGACGGGAATCTTTCCCTTCTTTCCGTATATGAGGATGATCTTCCCCTTGCAACAGGTGAAAGGCTTGGCCGCATCGTTGACTACGTTTCGGGGCGCAACAGATACACAGGATATCTCATTTCTCTTGCTTCAAGCTCATATAAAAACCTCCGCATCGGTCTTGACTGCGCAAACGGAGCGGCATGGAGCATAGCAAGAAACGTTTTCACATCTCTCGGCGCCGAGCTGCACCTTATGGGATGCGAGCCTGACGGCCTCAACGTAAACCGAAATTGCGGCTCCACCCATATTGAGGGGCTTTGCCGCCTTGTTCGGGAGCGCCATCTTGACCTTGGCTTTGCCTTTGACGGCGACTCGGACCGATGTCTTGCAGTTGACGAAAAGGGGCGCGTTGTGGACGGTGACAAGATAATGTATATCCTTGCAAAGCGTCTTAAGGGACGCGGAATGCTTACAGGCAACACTGTTGCCTGCACGGTAATGTCTAACAGCGGCTTTTTCAAGAGCCTGCAGGTCGCGGGCATTGAAGTATGTGAAACTGCGGTGGGCGACAGATTTGTATACGAATGTATGCAGGAAAAGGATCTGGCTCTTGGCGGCGAGCAATCGGGCCATATAATTATGCGAAAGTACGCCACAACGGGAGACGGTATTCTCACGGCAATTATGATCGCAGAGGAAATATGCGATACGAAGCAGAGCCTTTCTCAGCTTTGCGAGGGCGTCAGCCTTTATCCTCAGTATGTAAAGAACCTCAAGGTCCGTGATAAGGATGCGGTCCTTGAGGACGACGGCGTTCAGGAAGCAGTAAAGGACGTTATGGAAAAAATAGGGGATCGGGGCAGAGTGCTCCTCAGAAAAAGCGGAACTGAGAGCGTTATCCGCGTTATGACGGAATGCGAAACAGAAGAGCTTTGCCACACCTATGCGAGAGAGATCGCAAAGGCTATTGCAAATGGAGGGCACTGCATTGACTAAGGCTTGCAGAACTTCGGTTCTTTTTGGCGATACTCCACCTTTTCTTTCAGAGCTTTTCGAGAGAAGTGAATATCCTTGGGAGATCCTTCCCCTCATAGGAGAGGCGGTAAAGGAGCTATGCAAAAACGGCATCCCGGGATATCGGCTGTATTGCGAGGGCGTTCTTTGCGGAGAGGGCGTAAGGATCCACCCCCATTCCCAGATCACCGCCCCCTGCATAATCGGCGCAGGGTGCGAGATCAGGCCGGGGGCCTTTATCCGCGGGAACGTTGTCATTGGCGAGGGATGCGTTATCGGAAACTCAACAGAGCTTAAAAACTGCATTCTGCTCGACCGTGTTCAAGTCCCCCATTACAATTACGTAGGGGATTCAATACTTGGAAACGGCGCTCACCTCGGCGCAGGTGTTATCTGCTCAAATCTCAGATCTGACAAGGCGCCCGTAACAGTCCACGGAGAAAGGGAATATGAAACGCACCTTCGCAAGGTAGGGGCATTTGTCGGAGACGGAGCCGACGTTGGATGCGGTAGCGTACTTAATCCGGGTACGGTCATCGGCAAGGACAGCCGCGTCTATCCGCTGACCTGCCTTCGCGGTGTATATCCCGAGGGAGTTATTGTGAAAGATAGGGACAAATGGGTGAGGATAAAGGAAGAGATATAGTTTTCAAAAAATGAATAATGAATAATTAATGTTGGAATCCGTCTTTGGACGGATTCCCTCTATTTCTATCATAAACCGTCAAATTACGGTTTATGGGGGAGATGGCGTTTGCGTTACGGCTACAAGGTGAGCGAGGGATCCAGACAAGGCCTTCCCCCATGATTCGGGGGAAGGTGGCTCCTTAGAGTGAAGGCAAATGATTGCAAACTATATCTCCGGCTCCATAGTAAGAATTAAAATTAATCTATACGGGGGAGACGGATGAGGGTTGCTACCTGGGAAAGAACCAAACTTAACAATTTATGTACCACTAAAAATGACAAAACAAACAATACCGTTCGATCTATCATTTCCAGCTTAACATAATTTAAAGACAGATCTCACCCAGGTAGCAACCCTCATCC
>JAFQDC010000112.1 GCA_017416205.1 Clostridia bacterium
TAAGTGAAAAACGCAGTAAAAAAGTAGAAATCCGCCGAAATAATCGGCGGATTTCATTGTTAAATGCGGCTTTTTAGCCGCGAATTGTCCCTCTGTCGTACCTTTGTACGCCGACGACGGACAATTCACGGCTTCTGCATCCTTTTCGACAGCCCGATGTCAGCTTGTCGATACCTTTATCGACAAGCTGAGGAATGTTATATTAAAACATTCCTATTGCACATAAAGGATTGCTGTGATATAATCAAAATGTCAAATAAATGAACGAAAATATCTCACTTGTTCACCGAATAACAGAAAGGAAACGAAAAATGAAACAGAATTACGAGATCAAGTCTGAAAAGATCCGCGAGCAGTTCCTCGCTTATAAGAAGGAGCATCCCGAGCTTCTGAAAAACCGTTTGAAGTTCTCCTGGAGCAACTGGGGATTCGGTCTTGAATCCTTTGAGACTTCCTGCCAGCGTCTGAATCGCGCAGGCATCTCTTATATCGAGCTTCACGGTAATCATTACGGCGCTGACCTCGGATACAACCCCAAGGAGGTCCTCAGCATCATGGATGCATACGGCATCAAGGCAGGCGGCGTTTGCGGTATGTTCTCTGCAGATAACGACCTTTCCTCAAACCGTCACATCCAACGTCAGGCGGCTATCGACTATATCAAGCGCGAGTCTGAATTCACAGCGACAGTAGGCGGCAAGTATATGCTCGTTTGCCCTGCGGCAGTAGGCAGACCCGGAAAGTATGACGACAGCGAGATCGACCGCAGTATCGACAGCCTTTCCCGCGTTGCAGACGTATTCGTAAACTACGGTGTGCGCGCAGCCATCGAGCCTATCCGCTCTGCTGAAACCAGCATCGTTCACTCTATTGCAGATGCTATCGCATATATCGACCGTCTTGAACATCCCGGTGTTCAGCACATCAACGGCGACGTATATCATATGCTTGTCGAGGAGAGCCATATCGGCGAATCCCTCCTTGCGGCAGGCAAGAGACTTACAAACCTCCATATGGCTGACACCAACCGCTGCGCTCTCGGTGACGGCTCCCTCGATATCGACACTATTATTATGGCCCTTTATCTTCTCGGTTATAATAACGACGACGCTTGCTTCGTAACTCCCGAGCCTCTTGGCCCCGGCGGAGATCCTTACCCTGCGCAGAACTCAAAGACAGATCCCGCTATCCTTGATAAGCTTGTATTTGACAGTGTAAACTACTTCAAGAGCCGCGAAGAGATCGTTCTCGGCCTTTAATGAAAATTTGAGGACGTAATGATGATAAACTCAAAAAATACTTATCTCGGCATTGAATTTGGCTCTACCCGTATAAAGGCGGTTCTCATTGATAATAGCTTCAAGGTCATCGCACAGGGAGGCCACGGCTGGGAAAACAAATACGAAAACGGATACTGGACCTACAGCATGGAGGATATCCTTCATGGACTGCAGGCTTCCTATGCGTCCTTGGCCGCCGACGTTCAGGAGAAGTACGGAGAGCCCCTTACAACAGTTGGAGCTATGGGTATTTCCGGTATGATGCACGGTTATCTCGTTTTTGATAAGGAGGGCGAGCTTCTTACCCCCTTCAGAACGTGGAGAAATACTACTACCGCAAAGGCAGCAGAGGAGCTTTCAGCACTTTTCTCCTTCAATATTCCTCAGCGCTGGAGCATTGCCCATCTTTATCAGGCGATCCTTAACGGCGAGGAGCATGTTGACCGCATTTCCCGACTCACTACCCTTGCAGGTCATATCCATTATCTTCTCAGCGGTCGCCACGAGGTCGGCCTCGGTGAGGCTTCGGGTATGTTCCCTGTTGTTAACGGCGACTACAATAAGGATATGCTCTCAAAGTTCGCAGATCTTGCAAAGGAATGCCCCTTTGAGCTTTACGATATTCTCCCCGCAGTTCGCACAGCGGGATATGAGGGCGCTTTCCTTACAGAAGAGGGAGCTGCGCTTATTGACCCCACGGGAGCTCTCAGGGCAGGTATCCCTATGTGTCCTCCCGAGGGCGATGCGGGAACGGGAATGACCGCTACCAATTCCGTTCTTCCCGGCACGGGCAACCTTTCTGCGGGAACCAGCGTGTTCTCAATGCTCGTTCTTGAAAACCCCCTTAAGGGCGCATATCCCGAGATCGACGTTTGCACCACTCCTGACGGAGAGACCGTTGCAATGGTACACAGTAATAACGGCTGCTCCGAGCTTGACGAGTGGGTACGAATGTTCTGCGAGTTTTCTGCTCTTTCGGGACACAAAATGGATATTTCCGACTGCTACGAGCTTCTTTACCGCCACGCTATGACAGGGGATGCAGACTGCGGCGGCGTTACAGCATATAATTTCCTTGCCGCTGAGCCTGTTGCAGGAGTTGAACGTGGACTTCCTATGTATTTCCATACTCCCGAAAGCCGTGTGAATCTTGGAAATATGCTCCGCGCACAGCTTTATGCTTCTCTTGCTCCCATACGTCTTGGTATGGAGCTTCTTGAGGAAAACGAACAGATCCACGCTTCCCATATTATGGCCCACGGCGGTCTTTTCAAGGTAAAGGGCGTTGCTCAAAGGGTCCTTGCTGACTCACTAAAAGCATCCGTATCAACAACGAGTGCTGCGGGAGAGGGCGGCGCATGGGGCATGGCGCTTCTTGCGGCATATATGAACTGCAAGGGAGATAAATCTCTCGGTCAGTGGCTTTCTGACGAGGTATTTGCAGGCGCTGAGATCTACCGCCTTGAGGCAGATGCTGAGGGTAGCGCGGGATACGACAGATTTATTGAGCAGTATAAGCGAGGCCTTTCGGCATATAACGGTCTTAAAGAGGTGTGATTATGAGCTTTTGCGAACTTAAAGAAAAGGTATGGGAAGCAAATCTGCTTCTTCCCAAATACGGTCTCGTTACCTTCACCTGGGGCAATGTTTCCGAGGTGGACAGACAGGCGGGCGTTATCGCCATCAAGCCCTCCGGCGTTGCATATGAGGATCTCAGGCCTGAGGATATGGTAGTACTTGACCTTGAAACAGGCAAAAAGGTTGAGGGAAAATATAATCCCTCCAGCGATACTCCCACACATCTTGAGCTTTACCGCGCATTTGACGGGATCGGCGGAATCGTTCACACCCATTCCTCTCAGGCAACCTCATTTGCTCAGGCAGGCGTTGGCATCTCCGCCTTCGGTACTACTCACGGAGATTATTTCTACGGTGAGATCCCCTGCACAGATGCTATGACTCCCGAGGCTATTGCAGGTGAGTACGAAAAGGAAACGGGTACTATTATTATAGATACCTTCCGCACCCGCAATATCGACCCACTGCAGGTTCCTGCAGTGCTCGTAAAGAGCCACGGACCCTTTGCCTGGGGAAAGGACGCTATGGAGGCAGTCCATAATTCCGTGGTACTTGAAGAGGTGGCGGCAATGAATTTCCGTACTCTTCTTATTAATCCTTCGATCGCTCCCATGCAAAAAGAACTTCTTGATAAGCATTATCTCCGCAAGCACGGCGCAAATGCTTATTACGGACAGAAATAACTGAATATATAACATAAACCGGGGCGATCGCATTGCATCGCCCCGGTTTTTTATAAAGCGGTTGTGTATTTGATTGACAAAGCTGTACTTATTTGGTAATATTAATATGGAAATAAAAGATCGGGAGGTGGTTTTATGAAAAAATCACTAAAAACACTGTTTCTGGCAATAATCACCCTTGCGCTGATCGGATCGCTTATGGTCGGCGTGTTTAGTGCAAGCGCCGCGGGAGACGACCCTGCGGATACATACGTAAAGCAGACAGCGCCTGCGGAGGATGAGAGCATCGACCTTTGGTTTGAGCATTCCTTCAAAAAGGTGATGACCTGTGACACTACCCCTTCGGGTATGGAGACCTATTCCGTTTATATGGCAAAGAACGAGATAGAGAACGCTCAGTTCGTTCTTTATTCCGATAAGACTGTGTCAGGTCTTAACGCTACCGTTACTTCTTTTAAGAATAATAACGGCGATGAGATAAGCGCAGAGATACTTTACCAGATGTACGTCACCGTTTCAAACTTAAATCTCGGTAATATCTACGGCGCAGATGGCCCTGAGGACGAGCTTATCAGCGAGGGCGAGACTCCCGACCCCGTAACTCCCCTGAAGTACGTTGCTCCTTTTCAGCTTAACGGCGGAAAGAGTCAGGCATTCTACATAAAGCTGAGGACTGAGGAGAATACTCCCAAAGGCTGGTATTCAGCACAGCTTGATATAAAGAACGAGAACGGCGAGATAATAAAGACCGCCACCGTGTTCTGCTACGTTTGGGATTTTACTATCTCCGAGGAGACTGCTCTCAAGAGCTCCTTCATAATGTCCAACGACGCCTCCTACGGCGGAAGCTATGAGAAATTCTACGATTATCTTCTCGATAACCGTCTTATGGCGGCGGATATCCCCGGAAAGCTCACTGAGGATAACCCCTATCTTTCGAATCCCCGTGTAAGCGCAGTCCGTGTTTCCGCGTATACGGAGACAGAGAAGGTGGGATCGAGATATTCCGACAGCAACAACTTCAACCATTATAAGGATATATACAACCGCCTTTCCACAAGCGACGTGTGGGAGGATATAAAGGATAAGCTTTATTTCTATAAGGTGGACGAGCCTTTGCCAGGCGAGCTCATTGCGGCTACCGGCGGTACCCGTGATACCGTTGACTCTGCCCATCTTGCGAAAAATACCATTATTAACGAGTGGGGCGAGGACAACGCAGTCATCGCAATGGCCCACGGCGAAAACCACGCATATCCTTACGGCGGCTATTACACAAAGTCCCTTTGGAATTATCCCCTTTCGGAGCTGAGAGATGCAGAGCAGGAGATCATCGACTACGAGCTTTGCACAGCCTGGTGTCCCAGAATGTACGGCTTTACTCCCATGTCCGAGATCGCAAATACAAATTATCAGGGACTTGAGGAGAGCATAATCAGAACGAACAGCGGCCCTTATTCCGGCACTGTTGGTATCACTATGGGATATTATAACTGGGAGCAGATCTACGGCGAGTTTTCCGACAGAGTTCTCTCTCAGATGGCCATTGCAAATAACGGTGACAGAGATCACGATATAGAGCTCTGGGCATATTCTGCAGGAGCAAATAAGGGCTATACCTATGCAAATCACCTTATCGAAAATACAGGCCTTCAGACAAAGATCCTTTTCTGGCAGCTTTATCAGGAGGACGTAACGGGATATCTCTACTATGCCGTTAACAACTGGAAGGAAATGGACAAGCAGAACGGTTATTTTGCTGACCATACAGTGACCGGCGCTCTCGGAACAGACGAGGATACGGCAATCGGCTGGAAGACCAATCCCTATCCCTTCGGCGCAACGGGCAAGCAGATGTACGGCAACGGCGTTCTCTTCTACGGCGCTTTTCAGGGCTCCATCTGGGATCCTTCAGGCGTTGTAGGAAGCGTTCGCGTTGAGATCATGCGTGACGGCGTTGAGGAATATCAGATGCTCACAATGATCGAGGAGCTTCTCGGAAACGACGCGGCAAAGGCCATCGTAGGTAAGATTTCAAAGAACGTTGTAAATTATCTCTCTCTTCCCAAGTTCTCAGCTGCAGGATGGGACGACGGCATGGATGAATACGATATTATGGCATCCGTTCGCCGCGATATGGGTAACACTCTTGAGGCGGCAACGGTTGCAGGCAAGTGCGATCACCTGTATGACGAGGGTGTGGTAACTGTCAAAGCTACCTGCCTTAAGGTAGGATATTCACAGCACACCTGTAAGAAGTGCGGCGCTACCGAGAGCCGAGTTCTTCCCGCGCTCCACTCCGTAGGTGAGTGCTTTGAGTTCGTTTCAGGCACTGTTGCAAGCTGCACGACTGACGGCCGTGCGCTTATGAAGTGCTCACTTTGCGGCTTTGAGCAGTACAGGAATACCACCGCATTCCATAATGACCCCGATTACTATGAGTATTCTTCAAAATCTGCTGCTGTACATAATATTACGTGTAAGGCTTGCGGCGATATCATAGATACTCAGGCTCATAATCTCTTCAATGAGCTTACCTCCACCTGCACGGAGAGCGGCGAGATGAGAGACTCATGTAAGAATTGCGAGTATTATACAGTTCTTTATGCTACAGACGCGAGAGGTCATAACCTTGTTGAGAGCAAGGTAGAGCCCACCTGTACTGAGGCGGGCTATCAGGGACTTGCCTGCACAAGATGCGATCATACCGAGGCTACAGAGATTCCCGCCAAGGGCCATAGCTTCGTCGACGGTACCTGTACCCTTTGCGGCGAGGCAGACCCCGACTACGTGCCCACACCTAAGTATACTCTCGGTGATATCAACTCCGACGGCGCGATAAACGGCAAGGACTCCAATCAGCTCAAGCAGATACTTTCAGGTGCAACGGTGCCTACGGATACCGAGCAGAAGGCGGCAGACGTTAACGGTGACGGCACCGTCAACGGCGTTGACGCCAATGTCTTTGCCCAGTTCCTCGCAGGAGCAATAGGCGGATTCTGATAATAACTTAATCAATTCAGCCTCCCGACCGGGAGGCTGAAAAATGGAGAAATTATGAAAAAAACATTAAAAGTATTATTGCTTTCACTGGTATGCTTAATGCTTGCAGTGACCCTTGCCCTTGGAGTTTTCTCTTCGGGAGCAAACGAGGATCCTCAAGAAAGCTACCAAAAGCAGACTGCGGAATACGAGGACTCAGACATTGATCTTTGGTTCGAGCATTCCTTTAAAAAGGTGTATACATCTGATACCGTATCATCGGGTATGGATACGTATTCCGTATATATGGCAAAGAACGAGGTGGAAAACGCTCAGTTCGTTCTTTATTCCGATAGTACGAAGGACGGACTTACCGCTACGGTGACCGATTTCACAAATCAAAGCGGAGATAAGGTGTCCGCACAGCTTTTTTACGAGATGTACGTGACTACGAGCAACGTTGATACTGCCTTTGTAAACGGTGCGACGGCTGAGGATACTATAATCCGCGAGGGCGAAGCCCCCGACCCCGTAACTCCCCTTTCAAATATCGGCACCTTCCGTCTTAACGGCGGCAAGAGTCAGGCGTTTTTCATCAAGCTGAGAACTGATGAGAATACCCCCTCGGGCTGGTATTCGGCACAGCTTGATATCAAGAACGGCAAGGGACAGACAGTAAAGACTGCAACGGTGTTCTGCTACGTTTGGGACGTGGTACTTCCCGAGGAAACTGCCCTTAAGACGGGTGTTGTTCTTTCAAACGATATTTCTTATGGCGGAAGCTACAAAAATTTCTACGATTATCTTCTCGATAACCGTATAGTGGCAATGGATCCCCCCGGCGGACTTGATGCGGATAACCCCTATCTTACAAATCCCCGTGTTAACGCTATCCGCGTTACATATTCCGGAGGCGGTGAAAACGGTAAGTACGGCGATACTATCGGCGCTACGGAATTCGGCCGTTATACACCTATATATAACGAGCTTTCAACCAGCGATATTTGGGAAGCTGTCAAGGATAAGTTCTATTTCTATATTGCAGACGAGCCTGTGGGTGCCGTATGGAATGCTCTTGTAGGAGCTCATAACATGACGGTGGATACCATAAAGAGTGCAAACACCAGCCTTCTCAATACCTGGCCCGAGGGTAAGTCTATCGTTCCCTATCACGAAAATCATCCCTATTTCCATTATGAGAAGAATCTCAGCCTGTATCCCGCGGAGGAGCTGAAGGATTCAACTCAGCAGTTCTTAGAGGATGGAAGCATTGCCATATGGTGTCCCCAGATATATGCCTTCACCCCTGCAAGCGAGCTTGCAAAGATCCCCGGATATGATGCGATGACGGGTCTTCCCATTCGTGACCTTGACGGAGTTATCTCCGGTCTTCATACCTGGGGAAATCAGAACGGCACTCTCGGTGTGGATCTTTTCGGATCTGCGGGATATTATGACTGGAACGGTGTGTTTGGCGAGTTTTCCGACCGTGTCAAGTCTGAAATGGCAATTGCCAAGGAAAACGGAGATATCGGAAACTCTGAGCTTTGGTCATATTCTGCAGGTCATAGCTCTTCCTATACCTACGCAAACCACCTTGTGGAAAACTCCGGCCTTCAGACAAAGCTTATGTTCTGGCAGTACTACCAGAACGATATTACAGGCTACCTTTATTATGCGGCTAACTCATGGAACGAAACCAACGCCAATGTTGTAGATAACACTGTCACAGGTGCGTGGGGTGCCGACGAGGATACCCATACCGCATGGAGACTTAATAAGTACAATATCAACGGCAAGGACATTTACGGCAACGGCGTTCTATTCTACGGTGCTTTCCAGGGTTCTGTCTGGGATCCTACGGGCGTTGTCGGCTCTCTTCGCGTTGAGATAATGAGAGACAGCATCGAGGAGCACCTGATGCTCACAATGCTTGAGGACTATCTGGGTGAAGCGGCGTCAAAGGGAATAGTTGCAAAGGTATCAAAGAACGTTGCAAATTACCTTTCCCTCAACAATTTTAAGGCAAGCGGATTTGCATCCCATATGGATGACTACGATATTATGGAAGCGGTACGCCGTGAGCTCGGTAATTCTCTTGAAGCGGCAGCTGCAAAGGGCAAGTGCGATCACAGCTATGATGAGGGAACAGTAAGTGTAGAGGCTACCTGCCTTAAGATCGGTGAACTTGAGCGCACCTGCACAAAGTGTGGCATTAAGATCACAGAGGATATCCCCGCTCTCCATACTGCAGGTGACTGCTATGAGAAGATATCCGGTACTGCTCCCACTTGTACTGCAGACGGCAAGGAAATTATGCAGTGTACTGTCTGCGGTATGAAGAAGACTGTAACGACAGCGGCATTCCATAATAACCCTGATTATTATGAGTATTCAAAGAAGTCTGACGCGATACATAACATCGTTTGTACAGTATGTGATGATATCATAGATACTCAGAGCCATAATCTGTTTAACGAAAACACTGCCACCTGCACCGAGGGCGGCGAAATGAGAGACGCTTGTCTTTACTGCGAGTATTATACAGTCCTTTATGCGACGGAGGCAAGAGGTCATAGCCTTGCAGAAAGCAGGGTAGAGCCTACCTGTACCGAGGCAGGCTACCAAGGCCTTGCCTGCATAAGATGCGACTATACCGAGGCAAAGGTGATCCCCGCCACGGGTCATAGCTTTGTCGACGGTAGCTGTACCCTTTGTGGCGAGGCAGACCCCGATCACGTGCCTACACCCGCGTATACTCTCGGTGACATAAACTCCGACGGCGCGATAAACGGTAAGGACTCAAATCAGTTAAAGCAGATCCTTTCCGGCGCAACAGTTCCTACAGAGGCCGAGCAGAAGGCGGCAGATATCAAGGCTGACGGTACTGTCAACGGTATTGATGCAAATCTCCTTTCTCAATTCCTTGCAGGAGCAATAGGCGGATTCTGAGTTCCCTTTGGAAACTCAGAATCCGTATAGATCCCTTGCGGGATCTGCGATATACCTGCGGTGCAATATGTCCCTTCAGGACACGGCGGGATCTATATCATATCGCGACCGACCAAAGGAAGGCTATATCGCATTTGAGAGACGCTAAAACATATCGCGCCAAGCAGCGCGAGGCATATAGCCAAAAGAACAGAGATAATTCTCTGTCCTCACCTTGGCGATACCTTTATCAACAAGCTGACCTCGTGCAGTCGAGAAAGATTCCAAAGCCGTATTTAACAATGAAATCCGCCGAAAAAATCGGCGGATTTCTGCTTTTTTACTGCGTTTTTTCACTAAACTAAGTATTATATTTTTTGCGGATTTTTCGACAGTCTGAGAGTACTTTTTATAAAAAGTCCTTTGCATCGTTCCCCCATAAACAAAAATCCATATACCCTCTTGACAAATCGTTCTACAAGGTGTAGACTATAATTGGTCTACAGAATGTAGAATGAAAGGGGATCATTATGAACGATACGAAGCTTGGGGCTGTTGAGTCCCGTTTTGCAGATATAATATGGGAAAAGGAGCCTATAACAACGGTCTCTCTTGTAAAGGAGAGCGAGGCGGCGCTGAAATGGAAAAAGACCACGACTTATACCGTACTGAAGCGCCTTTGCGAAAAGGGCATTTTCAAAAACGAGGGCGGCACGGTAACGAGCCTTGTTTCAAGGGATGAGTTTTATTCCATGAGAAGCGAAAGGATAGTGGAGGAGGAGTTTTGCGGCTCGCTCCCTGCTTTTCTTGCGGCATTTTCAAAAAGAAAGCCCCTTTCCGATGATGAGGTGGCGGCGCTCAGGCGGATCGTTTCGGAGTATGAGGAAGAAAGAAAATGACAGAGATATTCATAAAGCTTTTAAACATGAGCATTGCCGCAAGCTGGCTTGTTCTTTGCGTCATAGCTCTGAGGCTTGTATTTAAGAAAGCGCCAAGATGGACCATGTGCGTTTTGTGGGCAATGGTGGCGATAAGGCTTTTGTGTCCCTTTAGTATTGAGAGCGCTCTCAGCCTTGTACCAAGCGCCGAGACCGTTCCGGAAACGATAGTTCATTCAGAGAGCCCCGAGATACATACGGGCATCGAGTATTTTAATTCGACGGTAAACCCCATTATTTCAGAAGGGCTTGCGCCAATTCCCGAGAGTAGGGTAAATCCTATGGAGATAATAGGTGCGGCAGCGTCCGTCATATGGGTCGCAGGAATGGCGGCGATGGCGGTCTACGCTACGGTGAGCTATGTGAAAATAAGAAAAAGGGCGGGAGAAGCGCTGGAGGAAGAAAAGGGCGTGTGGATATGCGACCGTGTTGATACTCCGTTTATCCTTGGAGTTTTTCGCCCCCGAATTATCCTTCCATCGGATCTTCCCGAGGGCGACCGTCAGTACGTGATCGCCCATGAAAAGGCCCATATTAAAAGGCTTGACCATATCTGGAAGCCTCTCGGCTTTCTTCTTCTGACGGTCTATTGGTTCAATCCCCTTCTTTGGGTAGCCTATATCCTTCTTTGCCGCGATATTGAAGGGGCTTGTGATGAGAAGGTGATAAAAAGCTTTGGCGAGGAGGCAAAGGCGCCTTATGCCAATGCGCTCATAAATTGCTCAGCGCCCAAAAGGATGATAACCGCCTGCCCCCTTGCCTTCGGCGAGACGGGGGTAAAAGCAAGAGTCAAGACAGTTCTTAACTACAAAAAGCCTGCGTTTTGGATAATAGCTGTTGCCCTTGTTGCAAGTGTAGTATTGGCGGTTTGCTTTTTGACGGATCCTTCAAGTGTGAAAAGCAAAAACATGCAGGAGTTTCTTGAGGAGCAGATAATAGAGCATCATCACGGCGGGTATTCGGATGGAGAATTTTGCTGCACCGAATTCAAGGTTTTGGGAAGCGAAAAGCATAAAGAAGACATAACCGTGTATATGCTGGTTCTGTATCAGGAATATGACAAAATAAACGGTAAGGTCGAACACGTAAGCGGCGCCTATATTCCCACAGCCGTTACTGTAAGAGATGAGAACGGAGAGCTGTCCTTGGTAGAATATTGGGAACCGAGGGACGGTACGTACTATGCAAATGATATTAAAGACAGATTCCCATTGCTTTCGGCTATCAAAGCGTTAAACGGGGATCACTATATAGAAAAGCTTGAGGAAAACTGCCAAAAGAAGGCTGAAAAGTTTTTTGCAAAAGCATCTGATAAAAGCGATGACGATGGGCAGACTGTCGGTCCGCAGGTCGAGCCCGACGTAAAGATATACGTTTGCCACGATTCCCCCGAGAGGGTATTCTCTCCAAATGTAACTCTTTCTGAGCCTGAAGGCACCTTTCACTTTTCGTTTTCGGCCTTTTCAAGCGAATATATAGCGGGAAAATATGAAAGGACAGATTCGGAGCTCATACTGAGAACGGATGGAGACAATTCCAAGGTATACGTGTTCACCCTCGGCGAGGATGATACTCTCATTTTCAATGCTGAGAAGTCTGCAAAAATACCCTCCTACAGATATGGCGAAGGAAAGGCGGCCGAGTGCCCCGTGCCCGACGGCGCAGTCTTTTCTCGCAGTGACGACTACTGGATGTCTCAGCTTCCCGTAATTGATACTATAGATCACGATTTAAACGGTGACGGCCACCCTGAAAATATCACTCTTACCCACGGCCCAACCTCGGGAGTGAACAGCCTTATGATCCACGTGACGGACGTAAAGAACGAAAAGGAATACTCAGAGTGGTGGGGCTGTGATTTTGAAAGTGCATCTCTCTCAAGGGATGGAGACCGGCTTGCGGTGGTATTTGAACGGCGGCTTGGAAACGTAGGCAGTCTCTGGACCTTTGAAGCGGTCTGTACTTACCTTAGTATTGAAAAAAATGAGCTTGTTATTGAAACAAAGGACAGCTCTGCGAGCAGTGTGTATTTGAAATATTATGACCTTGAAAAGAATAAGATCAGCGTTTCTCAAAGCGAGATAAATGCGGTTTGCGAAAAAATGTATGAGATGTATGGCAGAACCGATCCTGACACGGGCTTTGATTACTACTGCGTAGTTGACTGCGCCTTTGATGTTGACGGCGTGAAGTATTATCTCATATATTGGAAGTGGCTCGTTGAGGATGAGAACGGTGAGTATCATCACGCATCCACAATAACCAATTTCGTTATGAGCGAGGATCTTTCAGATCTGCACGGCGCGTACGTTGAAGACGACGGTACCTTGAATATTATTATAATAAAAGTCTAAGCTGAAAAAACCGTTCAGCCTCCCTTTTTCGGAGGCTGAACGGTTTTTTTATTGAACTTATGATATTTCGTTTTTCGGGCATAATACTGTAAAAGGGGGAGAGAGAATGGAAGACAAAACTAATATCCTGCTCTCGGAGATGTACAGAAACGTGAAAACAGGCAGCGCAGGCATCGTAAGCGTTCTGCCGAAGGTAGACGACCGATTTATGATACGGGAGCTTGCCCGTGATCTTGAAAGGTGCGAAAGCTACACAAGGTCTGTCGGGAATATGATACACAGCCGAGGCGGAGAGCTTCGGGAATTGCCCGCATCGGCGCGGCTTCGCCTACGGGCGGGCATTGCCTTTAATTCGGCAGTGGATTCATCGGACAGGAACCTTGCGGGAATATATATTACAGGAGCAAAAAGCTCGGTTCAGCGCCTTGAACGAGCAAGGCGGGAGGCGGAGGTCTGCTGTGATGCAAACGTTCTGCGTCTTTGCTCGGATATAATTGAAAGCGAGAAAATGAGTATATCAAAAATGGAGGAATTTCTGTGAGTACATCTGAAAAAGAAAAAATGGACGAAAAGGATACGTCACCGTCCGAAAAGCTTGACGATATCTGCGAAAGCGGCGGCGTTATTGCCGAAAAGGACGGATCCCGTATCCACTGTCTCACCGTCATCGGTCAGATAGAGGGGCATTATGAGCTTTCGGAGGGGCAGAAGGCAACGAAATACGAGCATATAATCCCGCTTCTTGTTTCCATTGAGGAGTCTGATGAGATAGACGGTCTGCTCCTCGTTCTTAACACCATGGGCGGTGATGTTGAGGCAGGTCTTGCCATTGCCGAGATGGTGGCGGGAATGAAAAAGCCGACTGTCTCTTTGGTCCTCGGCGGAGGACATTCCATCGGTGTTCCCTTGGCAGTCAGCACGAAAAAATCGTTTATTGTTCCCTCGGCAACAATGACCATACACCCCGTCCGTGTCAGCGGACTCGTTATCGGCGTTCCTCAGACCTATTATTACTTTGAGCGGATGCAGGACAGGATAATCCGTTTTATCACGGACCATTCAAAGGTCACGGAGGAGACGTTCCGCGAAATGCTCACAAGAACGGATCAGATAGCCACCGATACGGGCAGCCTTATCGACGGATACGAGGCGGTACGGTGCGGACTTATTGATGAGTGCGGATCCCTTTCCGATGCTCTTTTCGAGCTTCATCGTCAGATAGCGGAGTCTAAATGAACCAGTCAGTAATAAAGACACAAAAAATGATGGCAGGCACTTTTTTAGTGTCTGCCATCATTTTAGATTTCACACAGTCCTTTTTTGTTTTACTATTTTTATTGCTTCTTGTAAACAATTGCCGTAAAACTAATTATCTTTATTTATTACTTCTATTTTGTATATTGTAGACTCCTTCAGTATGAAAGCAGCACACACAAGCGCGGCAATTCCTGATAGCCGCCAAAAACCCTGCCTTTTCTCTTGATTTTCCGACATTACTATAGTATAATGATACATATTTTCAAAACCAATCAAAAAAAGGATATATAACCATGGTAAAGCTTATTGAAAAGGGTGTTTTCTACAGAAACGGCCAGTTCTGCGAGGGCACCGACATTGAAGCGGGCAAGAAGGGCACTATAGCCTATTCTATTCTTAACGCCCACAACACCTCAGGCGACGAAAAAAATCTTAAGATCAAGTTCGACGCACTGGCATCCCACGACATTACATACGTTGGTATTCTTATGACTGCCCGCGCCGGCGGCCTTGAGAAGCTCCCCCTCCCCTACGTTCTTACAAACTGCCACAACTCCCTTTGCGCAGTTGGCGGTACTATTAACGAGGATGACCACATGTTCGGTCTTTCCGCCGCTAAGAAGTACGGCGCGATCTACGTTCCCGCACATCTTGCAGTTATTCACTCATTTATGAGAGAAATGATGAGCGGCTGCGGCAAGATGATCCTCGGAAGCGACAGCCACACACGCTACGGTGCTCTCGGTACTATGGCAATCGGCGAGGGCGGACCTGAGCTTGTTAAGCAGATCCTCGGCAGAACCTACGACGTTGCCTCTCCCGAGGTCATCGCAGTTCGCCTGACAGGCAAGCCCCGTCCCGGTGTTGGCCCTCAGGACGTTGCTCTTGCTCTTATCGGCGCAACCTTCAAAAAGAAGTTCGTTAAGAACAAGGTCCTTGAGTTCGTTGGCGACGGTATCAAGAATCTTCCCATCGAGTTCCGTAACGGCATCGACGTTATGACAACGGAGACTACCTGCCTTTCCTCCGTCTGGATGACTGACGAGGAAACTCAGAGATATTTCACAATGCACGGCCGCCCCGAGGCTTACAAGAAGCTTGAGCCCATGGACGGCGCATACTATGACGGCGCCGTTGAGATAGACCTTTCTCTTGTTGAGCCTATGATCGCGCTTCCCTTCCACCCCTCCAACACATACACAGTCCGCGAGCTTAACGAAAACGCCTCTGACATCCTCCGCAAGTGCGAGATCGAGGGCGCAGCGCAGCTCGGCCTTGCAGACGGCACACTTAAGCTTACAGACAAGATCGATCCCGCTACGGGCCGCGTTCGCGTTGACCAGGGTGTTATCGCAGGCTGTGCCGGCGGTACATTTGATAACCTCTGCGCCGCTGCCGATATCCTTCGCTCAAAGTCCGTTGGTGCTGACAAGTTTGCCCTCTCTGCATACCCTGCAAGCCAGCCCGCATTTGTAAGAATGATCGAAACGGGCACTGCGGCAGACCTTATGCGTGCAGGCGCAACACTCCGCACTGCATTCTGCGGTCCCTGCTTCGGAGCTGGAGACGTTCCCGCAAACGGCGGCCTTTCTATCCGCCACTCAACACGCAACTTCCCCAACCGTGAAGGCTCCAAGCCCGGCGAGGGACAGTTTGCTTCCGTTGCTCTTATGGATGCTCGTTCCATCGCGGCTACAGCGGCAAACGGCGGTCTTCTCACTTCTGCCACTGAGCTTGACGTTGAATACACAACTCCCGACTACAAGTTTGACACAACAGTTTACGAAAACCGAGTTTGGTTTGGCTACGATAAGCCTGATTCGAGCGTTGAGCTTCAGATGGGTCCCAACATCAAGGACTGGCCCCGTATGAAGGCTCTCCACGATAACCTCGTTCTCGGTACCGCGTCCGTAATCGACGATGACGTTACCACAACCGACGAACTTATCCCCTCAGGAGAATCCTCATCCTACCGCTCAAACCCCTACAGACTTTCCCGCCTCACCCTCTCCCGCCGCGACCCCGAATACGTTGGCCGCGCTGACAAGGTAGCGGCTATTGCAAAGAAGTCCTACGGAGAGGAGTTTGACACTTCTCTTGATATCTCCTCTGAGGAAGCTTCCATGGCGGCGGCAATTGCAGCTTATGAGGCTGAATTCGGCGCGCTTGAGGGCTCCACCGGTATCGGAAGCCTTGTTTGCGCAGTTCGTCCCGGTGACGGAAGCGCCCGTGAGCAGGCGGCATCCTGCCAGAGAGTTCTGGGCGGCAGCGCTAACATTGCCCGCGACTACGCAACAAAGCGTTATCGCTCAAACCTCATCAACTGGGGTATGCTCCCCCTCACCTGCGACGGTATGACCATCGGCAAGAACGAGGGCAGCGAGTGTGGCGAGATCGTATGCGGCGACTGGGTGATCCTCCCCGGCGTTCGCGCGGCTATTGCTGAAGGTAAGTCCGACATCAAGGGCTATCTCTGCAAGGCAGACGGTACGGTTTACGAATATACCTTCTCTCTCGGCGCACTCACAGATGACGAGAGAAAGATAATCCTCGCAGGTAGCCTTACGGGAAGAGCTGTTGAAGAAAAGAACGAGAAATAATAGAAAAGTCTGTTGCAGTTGATTGCAACAGACTTTTTGTTTATCCGTCAAATTTTGGGTTGGCGGGGAGATAGGATCCTGTCATCCTGAGCGGAGCAAACGCCACAGTGCGGCGTTTGTGAAGTCGAACCCGACCATAGGGAGGGCGCCGTAAGGCGGGATCTACGATATTTTGTAAGCGCTATCGTGAATTATTCGTAGATCCTGCCCTTCGGGCACCACCCTAAGGGGTGGTTCGACTTCGAAGACATCATACTATGATGTCTTCTCCGCTCAGGATGACAGAATCAATCTCCCACATAAACCGTAATATGATAAAATCTTTTTTATTCTAATCTGTCATCCTTCGCGCTGCTCTTCATCCAATACTACCTTCTCATCCGCTTTCCCGAGGAACAGCCTTTCCACATCTGACATGGGCGTGTATTCACCGTCTATGTATTCTATTGCAGTATCACCTGCAAAGGCTTTTTCGGTTTCCGATACAAAGCTCTCTTTATAAAGCGGTCCGTGATCGCCGTACCATATGTACTCAGCATCTATAGGGACCTTTCCTCCCGCCTCAACGTATGAAGCCCCAAGATATACAAGCTCTTCTCCGTGGGCGCTTACAGTAAGGCTTACGACAGGTTGGACGGAACGCTCAATATACAGCGTTTCTTCTATTCTTATCTCAGTCTCGCCCACCTTGACGGTATCTCCATAGGAATACAGTATGCCCTCAGCACCGTACTGATCGCAAAGGGAAACAAGAGCTTCGCTAAGCTCCCCGCTATCGGGAATATATACCTTTCTTATGATAGTGGTCCTCAGTGCTTTCTCAACGCTTGAAACGTATGCGCGGTGAAGGTGAGTCAGAAACAGAGCTTCGATCTCCGTCGCTCTGACCTCCCCGAGAGATACTCGTGCCGCGTTTATCACTCCCGAGTATCCGTTTCCAACGTCGATCACGGCACATTCTCCGCAGGATGACACCAGCATACCGTCATTGCTTTTATATTCTATTGGAATTATCTCTGCCCGCTCACGGTCCTGCATTGCAAAGACACAGCAAAATGCTGTGTATCCTCCCAAAAGAGAAAGAGACAGCACGAGAGATATTATCCGCTTTTTGCCCTTGAGCACACAGAAAACGACTACCGCGATCATTACAAGAACACTTACAACACCCGCCAAAGGATAATTCAAGGAAATACTGACGTTTTCAAGATGCGACAGAGAATTTGCAATATGGCAGATAAGCTCGATGAGCCATCTCAGTGCATACGAAAGAACAGAGGCAAAGGTAGGCGCGGGAGAAAGTATCAAAAGCACGGGCAATGCCCACAAAAGCACGTCACCCACGATAGAAAAAACAGGACTCGTCAATGGTGATATCAAGGACAGCTCCCTGAAATAATACCATTCAAGCGGGAGCATAAACAATATGATAATGACAGTCAGCGCCGCTCCCTCTGCCATTGAAAGAGCAAAATTTCTGAGTGATCCCAAAAATCCTCGGTCTGCCTTCAGATCTCTTTCCTTCATTCCCGCCTTAATGGGGCGTCTCTCATCGTAATACAAAAATATTGCCATAACAGCGCAGAATGAGAGCTGAAGTCCCACGTCAGCACAGGCATGCGCATCGAACAGAGTTATCAAAAACACTGACAAGCCAAGATTTGTAATGCTGTCACTTCCCCGCCCGATCATAGATATGGCGATGATGAGTATCACCATGATGCCCGCTCTCGTTACCGCTCCCGAAAATCCCGTTATAAACAGGTAAAATACTACCACGGCTATACATCCGATATTCTGAACTCTTCTTCCGAAAAAGCCCAAAAGCTTTGATACAAAGGCGCAGATCACAGTCAGGTGCATTCCCGATATTGCAAGAACGTGAACTATTCCGAGACGTCCGAAATCACGGCTCACCTCATCGGAGAGATATTCCTCCTCTCCGAGAAACAATGCAGAAGCAAATCCGCCCGATTCCTTTCCAAGATAGTCAACAAAAATATCTGAAAGCCGGTCTCTTATTCCAAGGGCCACCGATTTCAGGGTTACCTTACTGCCCTCTTTCACCGTCAGCTCCTCAGCCTCGGCCGAGAGGACTATTCCCTTTGACAAATAATACCTGCGCACGTTAAAGCCCTCGCTCTCTTCAAGGCGCGCGAGCTTTACTTTTCCTTGGATATACGACCCGCGCTCAATGCCTCCCTCAGCATAAAGAACGCAGGAGAAGCCCTTCACCTCCGCATTATCCGTCTCTTCCACGTCAAGTATGTATATTGCGCTGTATCCTCCGTCCCACACTACGTCTGTGACATTTCCACTTATCTCACATGTCTCACCTGCCAGAGACTCGTACCTGCTTTGAGCAACGTCAAAGATCATAAATGAAATAATACAGGAAAGAAGGGCTCCGAGGGCAAGAAAAGACAAGCAGGTCATAGCCTTTTTTGTCATAATATTACTGCTTTTTCTTTTAAGGTACTGCCTTCGGGCAACTGCCGCTACAAGGATCAAAAAGAAAATTACCGCGAATATGACCTTGATTGTCGCATCCGCGGTAAACAGTATACAGCTCAATATGTAAAACGTGATCGTTAAAACGGCAAGGGGTCTTAAAATGACCGACCTCATATCACTCGTCTCGCTTGAGTATCTCAAGCTCCTTCATAAACGTTTCAACGTCCTTGAACTCACGGTGAACGGATGCAAAGCGAACGTATGCAACCGCATCGCGCTCTCTCAGCTTATCCATAGCTATCTCACCGATATCGGAGGAGGTTATCTCTCTCTTAAGAGAGTTATGGATCTCCGCCTCGATCTCGTTTGCAAGAGTCTCCGCATTTACAGGACGCTTCTGACACGCACGAAGAAGACCTGAAAGAAGCTTGTTTTTATCGAAAAGCTCCTTTGATCCGTCTTTTTTCAGCACAACGGGCTGGAACGCGTCAATTACCTCGTAAGTTGTGAATCTGTTGTGGCAAACAAGGCACTCACGACGGCGTCTTATAGAATTATTATCCTCAACGGGGCGGGAATCTACTACCTTAATATCTTCAGATCCGCAGGAAGGACATCTCATAAATTAACCTCCGAAATATCATATATGACTTCAATTAATGCGCTGCCTGGCGCAGAAAGGAATTCTTTTATCTTTTCTTCAATGCCTTCATCGAGGATAACTCTCTCGGCATTTACTCCATATGCCTTTGCCATAAGGGAAAAATCCGGCTTATCACCCATCATATATTTTCCGCCGCGGCCCTGCTCCATTTCATTGACCATACGCAGCATACGGTTATTCATTACGATGATCTTTACAGGAACGGGACACTCGGAAAGCATACCCATCTCCTGAAGAGTCATCTGAAAGCCGCCGTCGCCTGCAACGGCGATTATTCTACCACAGTCTGAGACTCCAAGATCTCCCATAGCAAAGGATGCACCAACTGCTCCGGGCAGGGCAAATCCCATAGTTCCAAGACCGCCTGACGTAATATACGCCCGCTCTCTTGCTACGGTTATAAGCCTTGCAGCTTCAGTCTGCACAGTTCCAACATCAGTGACGATACAGGTGCTCTTGTTTTCCTTTTCAAAGCGATCTATAGCACGGAACACCAGATCCTCACACTTGCTCACCGCGTTATCCGACTCGGTATCGTACCACCTTGAAAAGCTGTTTTTTGCGCTTTCATCAAGCTTTCTTGCAACAGACGAAAGCTCTCTTAAAAACTCCTTAGCGTCTGCCGCAACGGGAAGATAGACCCGCAGATTCTTATTAAGCTCGGCAGGGTCAATATCGCAATGGATCACAGTTCTGCTTCTGCCAAAGGCTTCAAAATCGCTTACCGTTCTGTCAGAAAATCTGCATCCCACAGCGATGAGCAGATCGCACTGGCTCATTGCCATATTGGCTTTGACTGTGCCGTGGCGGCCCGCCATTCCGAGAAGGTTCGGAAAATCAGCTCCCGCCAACGCTTTTCCCATCATAGTTACAACGCAAGGTATTCCGCTACGTAAGCAGAACTCGCGAAGCTCGTCTGACGCTCCCGCAGAAACTACTCCGCCACCCGCAAGGACCAGGGGCCTGAAAGAGGATGTAATTACTTCCTCAATTTTGGGCAGAGCATCTGTAAGGGGATATTTATTTTCTCTCACTCTCGGGAGGAGACATTCAAAATCAAAGGCTTCCTCGGGAAGGGTCTCGTCAAAAAGGTCAGACGTTATGTCAACAAGGGCCGGGCCCATTCTGCCGCTGCCTGCAATACGCCACGCCTCTTCAAGGTCGCGGGGAACCTCATCGGCATCCTTCACAAGATAGTTATGCTTAGTTACGGGAATAGTAATTCCCATTATATCTGCTTCCTGAAAAGCGTCTCTGCCGATATACCTTGAAGGAACCTGTCCTGTTATAACAAGCAAGGGCGCAGAATCAAGGTTTGCATCAGCAATTCCCGTTACAAGATTTGCAGCACCGGGACCTGACGTTGCAATACAAACGCCCACCTTGCCCGTTGCCTTAGCATATCCCGTTGCCGCGTGGACTGCACCCTGCTCATGACGGGTCAGCACCACCTTTATATCGCTTTCACAGAGCATTGCATAAAGCCTGAGAACGTTAGCACCGGGGTATGCGAAAACGGTCTTGACGCCTTTTTTTCGCAAATATTCAATTATATATTCACATACCGTCATAGCCGTTTCCTTTGCATTTTTATTCAACCTATTATACACTATCTATCCGTATTTTGCAATAGCAAAATACAATATGTTGCGTTTTTTGGGCAATATATAGGTGCAACCTTTTGAGAATAACCCCTTGATGCTCTATGGTTACACCTATAGCTGCTCCTAAATGCACAAATCAAGAAAATACCCTTGTATTTACAACAAATATTTGATACAATACATTATATTATTATGTTGTGAAGGAAACACATTATGGAACCCATACTTGAACTGCTGCAAGAAAATTCAATATATTCCACAGAAGATATGGCATCTATGCTTGGAATGGATAAAGACGAAGTAGAGGACAAGATCGCCCGCTACAAGGAAGAGGGCATTCTCCTTGGCGGACACGCCATCATCGACTACGACAAGCTTGAAAACAACCATATCGTTGCTCTTATCGAGCTGAAGGTAAATCCCCAGAGAGGCCGCGGCTTTGACAAGATCGCAGAAAGCATCTACCGTTATCCCGAGGTTAAAAGCCTTTATCTTATGTCCTCATCAGGATATGATCTTCTCGTCACCGTTGAAGGAAACTCCATGAAGGAGATCGCATACTTTGTAGCAAGAAAGCTTGCTCCCATTGAGGACGTAGTATCCACCTCCACTCACTTTATTCTGAAAAAATACAAGTCTCACGGACTTGTACACCGTAGCATTCCCGTTGACGAAAGGGAGAACTGCAACTGATGTTTGACTCCAACAATGCACTTTCGACCAAGGCCAGGAATCTGAAACCCTCGGGTATTCGAAAATTTTTCGATCTTCTTTCCGGACGTGAAGGCGTAATTTCCCTTACCGTAGGTCAGCCTGACTTTGCTACCCCTTGGCACATCAGGGATGCTGGCATTGACAGCATTGCTGACGGTCACACCTTTTACACTTCAAACAGGGGAACACCTGAGCTTAGAAGCGAGATATCCCGTTATATGGATCGCAGGTTCGGCCTTTCCTACTGTCCCGAAAACGAGATACTCGTAACCGTCGGTGCCAGCGAAGCCATTGACCTTGCTATTCGAGCGCTTATAGATGAGGAAGACGAGGTCATCGTCCCCGTGCCCTCCTTTGTTTGCTACGGTCCGCTTATTGAAATGTGCGGAGGAAGGGTGATCCCGGTAGAGACTGCTCCCAAGGATGGCTTTAAGCTCACTCCCGAAGCGCTGTCCGATGCAGTCAGCGAAAAGACTAAGCTCATAATTCTTCCCTATCCCTCAAATCCCACGGGTGCAATACTTGACCGTGAGGACCTCGCAGCGCTGAGAGAGGTGATCCTTAAAACTCCCGCCGTTGTCCTTTCTGACGAGATATACGCAGAGCTCACCTACGGCAAGAAGCATACTTCCATTGCGACTCTTCCCGATATGAAGGAGAGGACCATAGTTATAAACGGTTTTTCCAAGGCATTTGCTATGACAGGCTGGCGACTTGGATTTTCCTGCGCTCCCGAAGCTCTTACTGAAGCAATGTTCAAGATCCATCAGTATGCTATTATGTGTGCCCCCACCGTGAGTCAGTACGCAGCTACCGAAGCCTTAAAAAACGGCGATGACGATATTGAGATAATGAAGGCAGAATACGACCGCAGACGTAAGTATCTGACGAAGGCGCTAAGCGAGATAGGACTTCCCTGTCAATGTCCCGAGGGTGCGTTCTACGTGTTTATGAAGCTTTCTCACTGCGGACTTTCCAGCGAGGAATTCTGCGAACGTCTTCTCGAAGAACACAACGTTGCCATCGTCCCCGGCACAGCATTCGGCGACTGTGGTGAAGGCTACGCCCGTCTCTCCTATGCGTATTCGCTGGATCACCTTAAGGAAGCTGTCCGCAGAATGGACAGATTTGTTAAGAGTCTTAATTATGTCGCTTTTTTGTAAAAAAGCTCCGCAAAAAACTTCAAAAAGCTACAACACCAACAATGATGCAAATTGTTGGTGTTGTTTTATATTTATCTCTTTTTCAAAGTTTTTTGAAGTGCAGAAACTTTTTTTCAAAAAAGTTTTTGCATTAAATAGTTTTTGCATAAATCAAAACAAAAAGGACACCCGAAGGTGTCCTTTTATTTTAGCTTATTACTGAATTACTCAGCAGCCTCGGGAGCCTCGTCGATAAGCTTAATGAGGGCCATTTCTGCTGCGTCACCGCGGCGGGGTCCAAGCTTATAGATCTGAGTGTAACCACCGTTTCTGTTTGCGTACTTAGGTGCTACCTGGTCAAACAGCTTCTTAACTGTGTCTTCCTTGGTAATGTATGCAAGAGCTGCACGGCGAGAAGCAAGTGTGTTCTTCTTGCCGAGAGTAATCATCTTTTCAGCCATAGCACGAACTTCCTTTGCGCGGGTGAGAGTGGTCTCGATGGAGCCGTTCTCAATGAGGTATGTTACCATTCCGCGGAGCATAGCATTTCTATGCGCTGTAGTTCTGCCGAGCTTTCTTGTTCCGGGCATTGTGTTGTCCTCCTTTTCGCAATACTTTTTTCTGCAGTATTTGCAGAATCACTAAAGTCTTACTCGTCTTCCTTCTTCAGCTCGAGGCCGAGAGAATGAAGCTTTGCGATAACTTCTTCAAGCGACTTCTTACCGAGGTTTCTGACTCTGATCATCTCATCCTCGGTGCGGTTGACAAGGTCTTCAACCGTATCGATGCCCGCGCGCTTCAAGCAGTTGAAGCTACGTACGGACATGTCAAGCTCCTCAATGGTCATCTCAAGTACCTTCTCCTTAACGGTCGCAACGCTTTCAACCATAATTTCAGCGTTCTTCGCCTCATCCGAGAGATCTACGAACAAGTTGAGATGTTCGTTGAGTATCTTGGCGCCATATGAAATCGCTTCCTTTGCTGAGGTCGTGCCGTTTGTGAGAACCTCGATTGTAAGCTTATCGAAGTCTGTGATGTTACCGACACGGGTATTCTCAACATTGTAGTTTACATTGTACACGGGAGTGTAGATCGAATCGGTAAATATCGTTCCGATGGGCGCAGACATTCCCTGATTTTCATCAGAGTAAAGCTGCTTGTTCTTCTGCTGAGAAACATAGCCACGGCCCTTAGCAAAGGACATTTCCATGTGGAAACGAACATTATCACCAACTGTTGCGATAACATGATCGGGATTAAGGATCTCGATATCAGCATCCTGCTTGATGTCACCGGCAGTAACTACGCAGGGGCCTGTTACGTCGATCATTGTGTTCTTCACGGATACGGAATGAAGCTTTGCTGTGATTCCTTTTACATTAAGAACGATCTCGGTTACATCCTCCTTCACACCGTCAATGGTGGAGATCTCATGGAGAACGCCGTCGATCTTAATGCTAGTTACAGCATACCCGGGCAGTGAGCTGAGAAGCACACGGCGCAGGGAATTTCCGAGAGTGATGCCGTAGCCTCTCTCAAGAGGCTCGACTACGAATGTGGCCTTCTCGCCACCTTCGCTCACGTCCAATGTAACTATATTGGGCTTTTCTATTTCGATCATTGTAATAACCTCCTAAATTAATTTGGGTTTCCTTTTGCCTGAGGCTTTGGAATCTGCATACCTGTACCTGCAGTTTTACACGGAGCTGCCTTAACTCCGACGGTAATAACCGACCGCAAACAGGATGCAAGGCAGGTTATTACTTGGAGTAGAACTCAACGATGAGCTGCTCGTTGAAGTCAAAGTCAACGTCATCTCTTGCAGGGATAGCGATCACCTTAGCGCTTGCTGCCTCTGCGTTGAGATCGAGCCACTTGGGAGCTGTGGTGTTAGCCATGTTCTCCATAAGGCCCTTGATCTTCTCAGAAGAACGGCTCTTATCCTTGAGAGCTACAACATCGCCAACCTTGAGAATGATGGAGGGGATGTCTGCCTTCTTACCGTTGAGGGTAAAGTGTGCGTGACGAACGAGCTGACGAGCTTCCTTACGGCTGCTTGCAAGACCCATTCTGTATACTACGTTGTCAAAACGACGCTCGAGAAGGGAGAGAAGGTTTTCACCTGTGATGCCTTCCTTCTTATCTGCTGCTACGTAGTACTTCTTGAACTGCTTTTCCTGTACACCGTAGTAACGGCGTGCTGTCTGCTTCTCTCTGAGGTGCTGACCGTACTCCTTAACGGACTTACGACCTGCGCCGTGCTGACCGGGAACAGTTGCGCGTCTGTCAAGAGCGCACTTATCGGAAAGGCAACGGTCGCCCTTAAGGAAAAGCTTCTTTCCTTCTCTTCTGCAAAGCTTGCAGGAAGGTCCAGTATATCTAGCCATACCTTTATATCCTCCTTACTGATTATACACGGCGGCGCTTGGGAGGGCGGCAACCGTTATGAGGGATAGGTGTTACGTCTTTGATGAGAGTAATGTTAAGACCTGTTGTCTGGAGAGCGCGGATTGCTGCCTCTCTACCTGTACCGGGACCCTTTACATATACTTCAACAGTCTTCATGCCATGCTCCATAGCGATCTTAGCTGCAGTCTCTGCTGCTGTCTGAGCCGCGAAGGGAGTAGACTTTCTTGAGCCCTTAAAGCCCATTTCACCAGCAGATGCCCAGGAAATTGTGTTACCGTGTGTATCTGTGATGGTTACGATTGTGTTATTGAAGCTGGAGCGGATATGTGCTGCTCCGCTTTCGACGTTTTTACGGTCGCGGCGCTTCTTAACGGATTTCTTTGCTACGTTAGCCATTTATCTGCTCACTCCTTTACTTCTTCTTATTAGCGATGGTCTTTGCGGGACCCTTTCTTGTTCTTGCATTGGTCTTTGTACGCTGACCGCGAACGGGAAGACCCTTTCTATGTCTGATTCCGCGATAGCAATTGATCTCAACAAGACGCTTGATATTGAGGGCAACCTCACGACGGAGCTCACCTTCTACAGTGTAGTTGTTTTCGATCTCGTCACGAAGCTTTGCGATCTCATCATCTGTAAGATCCTTCGCACGCTTATCGGGATCGATGCCGGTCTTTGCAAGAATGTCCTTAGAGCTCTTAAGACCGATACCGTAAATATAGGTAAGAGCGATTTCTACGCGCTTCTGATTCGGGATATCAACACCTGATATACGAGCCATTGCTTAATTCACCTCTTTCGGGTATTTTTGATTGTTCCGGGGTCTGATTCTTTATCAGCCCTGTCTCTGCTTGTGCTTGGGATTATCGCAGATGACCATTACGTGGCCGTGTCTCTTGATGACCTTGCACTTTTCGCAGATCTTCTTAACGGAAGGCTTTACTTTCACAGTAATAACCACCTTTCACTTATATTTCTGTACCTTATTTGGTACGCCATGTGATTCTTCCCTTTGTGGGGTCGTAGATGGAAACCTCTACTGTTACCTTATCACCGGGAAGGATCTTGATATAATTCATTCTGAGCTTTCCTGAGATATGCGCTGTTACGATCATATCGTTAGGAAGCTTTACCTTGAAGGTCGCATTGGGCAGTGCCTCAACTACGGTACCCTCAAACTCAATTACGTCATCCTTAGGCATAATGTGCGTTTTCCTTTCTTTGCATTTGCCAACGGGCAAATGTAGGTTGAAAAAGCTTTTATTCACACATTTCAACCTTACTCTGATACCTGAATTTTTTACTTTTCAGCTTGTGCAGCCTGACCTTTTCTGAGATCCTCTTCAAAGTCGCAAAGATATTTTTTAAGCTCACTGTCGCTAACCTTATGAAACGAGGTTTGCGCATCCTTTGCAGCGGCTAAAACTGCAAGATGGCGCAGATTTTTCATTTTCGGCTTTGACAGCGGATGAAGCTCACCGTCAGCGATAAGCACACGGTCGCTTGACTCCTTGCATACCCCTGTTATTACAAACAGTCTTTTCCTGTCCCTTCCGCAAAGGGAACGGACGATACTTCCGATACAAGTTCCTTCCATCAGTCCACCTTAGTGAGAAGGAGCGGGCCGTTATCGGTGATGGCAACTGTATGTTCATAGTGAGAGGAGAGCTTACCGTCAGCAGTCAGGACTGTCCATCCGTCAGAGAGCTCACGCACTGCGCTCACTCCCTCGTTTACCATAGGCTCGATGGCAATGACCATACCCTCGCTGATACGCTGACCGCGACCGGGTGTTCCGTAGTTCGGAACGCTGGGATCCTCATGGAGGTCCTTACCTACTCCGTGGCCCACGTACTTGCGGACTACAGAAAAGCCGAACTTTGAAACGTAGCCATCAACAGCGGCACCGATATCGCCCACACGGGCGCCGGGCTTCTCGAGAGCCTTAACAGCCTCGAAAAAGCTATCGCGTGTTGCATCCATAAGGAGCTGAGCCTTATCTGATATCTTACCTACTGCAAACGTTCTCGCTGAGTCTCCGTGGAAGCCGCCTATATAGGCGCCCACGTCGATCTTTACGATATCTCCCTCTTTCAGAACCTTCTTTGCCGAGGGGATGCCGTGAATAACTTCATCATTCACGCTTATACAAGCGCTTGCGGGGAACCCGCCGTAACCGAGAAATGAGGGCTTAGCGCCACATTTCTCGATATGGTTTCGGATTATCTTATCAAGTGCCTGTGTTGTGATGCCCTCACGCACGGCCTCACCTGCGAGAAGCAAAGCTTCTCCGGTGATCCTGCCTGCGATCTGCATCTTCTTGATTTGATCGGGATTCTTAAGATAGATCATTTTGCTTTAAATTCTCCTCAGCCCTCAAGAGCCTTAGCTGTGAGTGCTGTGGTATCTGCGAGTTCTTCCTGACCCTCAACGATCTTGAGAAGACCCTTGGATGCATAGAAGTCCTTAAGGGGCTCTGTCATCTCGTGGTATGTCTCAAGTCTCTGTGCTACTACTGCGGGATCATCATCACTTCTGATGGAAAGCTCCTCGCCGCAGGGGCACTTATCGCCGCAGGGGGAAGGTTTGTACTCCGTATGGAATGTAGCGCCGCACTTTTTACAAACGCGTCTGCCGCCCATTCTCTTGAGAATTCTCTCATCGGGTACTTCGATGCTTATGACATCGGTTATCTCCACGCCCATCTTATCAAGCGCATCTGCCTGAGGAACGGTACGGGGGAAACCGTCGAGTATAAATCCATTTGCACAGTCATCCTGAGCGAGTCTGTCCTTGATGATGCCGATCACGACCTCGTCGGGAACGAGAGCTCCGGACTCGATGTAGCTCTTTGCACTAAGACCCATCTCTGTGCCGTTCTGGATTGCTTCTCTGATAATTGCTCCGGTAGAGATCGCAGGAATTGCGTACTTTTCGGAGATGATCTCCGCCTGAGTGCCCTTGCCTGCGCCGGGTGCGCCCAAAAGTATAAGCTTAATAATTCTTGCCATGCTCTTACTCCGTTTCTGTATTATTCAAGGAAGCCCTTGTAGTGACGCATTGTCATCTGACCCTCGATCTCTCTTGCAGTCTCAATTACAACACCTACAACGATGATGATGGAAGAGCCTCCGAAGGAGAGCATGCTCATCACGTTGGAACCATCTGTAAAGATATTTACGATGAGGTTGATGATCATAGGAACTACTGCGATGATACCAAGGAAGATAGCGCCGATAAGTGTGATTCTGTTAAGAACCTTTGTGATATAGTCGCTTGTAGGCTTACCGGGGCGGATACCGGGGATGGAGCCGCCGTTCTTCTTAAGGTTGTTGGATACCTCTACGGGGTTGAAAGAAATGAGGATGTAGAAGTATGCGAATGCAACGATAAGAACGAGAGTAAGCACTGCATAGAGCCAAGAGCTGGAACCAAACAGCTCGAAGAATCCGTGCCAGAATGTTCCCTCCTTAGGATTGAAGAACATACCGATCGTAGCGGGAAGGCTTACGATGGAGCTGGCAAAGATGATAGGCATAACGCCTGTGTTGTTAAGCTTGATGGGGAGAGTAGAGCTCTGACCGCCATACATCTTACGGCCAACAACCTTCTTAGCATACTGTACGGGGATTCTGCGCTCGGAATCGTTGATGAAAACGATGAGGATGAGCATTGCAAGGCTGAGTACAACAGAGCCAACTGCAATGAGGATACCGCCCCAAAGGGGGATACCTGCAGACTTACCGGTGCAGAGGTTGATGAGCTGGCCGAGGATCGCGGGAAGACGGGAAATGATATTGATAAAGAGTATAAGAGAAATACCGTTACCGATACCACTTTCGTTGATCTTCTCTGCGAGCCACATTACGAGAGATGAACCTGCGCAGTAGCAAGCGATGATGATGATCGCTGCGAATACGCCGTCATCTGTGAGGTAGCTTACGCCGCTGCCTGCGCCGTTTCTGAGCATAAAGTAGTAACCTACTGCTGTGAGAAGCGCAAGAGCAACTGTTACATATCTTGTGATCTGATTCAGCTTCTTCTTACCCTCTTCGCCTTCCTTGGAAAGACGCTCAAGAGCAGGGATCGCTACTGCGAGAAGCTGGATTACGATAGAAGATGTGATGTAGGGTGATACACCGAGTGCAAAAAGTGTTGCCTGTGCAAAAGCACCACCGGAGAGGATGTTGAGGTACTCAAGGATAGAGCCCTGAGTTGCCTGGTTCATCTGTGTTGCAAGATCAGGTGTGAGGAAGGGTACGGGGATCTGTGCGCCGATTCTGTAGAGAAGAAGGATGAAGAGGGAGAAAAGGATCTTACCTCTGAGGTCATCCATCTTCCACGCATTTCTCATGGTCTGGAGCACTTTACTTCACCTCGGCCTTTCCACCGGCCGCCTCGATCTTTTCCTTTGCTGTCTGTGAAAAGATAGCCGCTTCTACGGTGAGATTTTTTGTGAGTTCGCCGTTGCCGAGAACCTTAAGTCCGTCAAGTGCATTCTTGAGAATACCCTTCTCGAGAAGTGCCTCGATATTTACTGTCTCACCGCTCTCAAACTTTGCGTTGAGTGTACCTACATTTACGATTGCATAGTGAGTTGCAAATCTGTTCTTAAAGCCTCTCTTAGGAAGCTTTCTATAGAGAGGGAGCTGTCCGCCTTCAAAGCCGAGACGAACACCGCCGCCGGAGCGTGCGTTCTGACCCTTATGTCCCTTGCCGGCTGTCTTTCCGTTGCCGCTTCCGGGGCCTCTACCTTTACGGTAGCCTGCCTTTACGCTGCCTGCTGCCGGTGAAAGTTCATGGAGCTTCATGGTTTTTCCTCCTTACGTTGTAATTATTTAGTGTTTGGAGTGGTTTACGCCTTCTCCACGGTTACGAGGTGGCTGAGCACCTTTACCTTACCGTTCAGCACAGCGCCTTCTTCGTGAAGTACGCTGTCTCCGATCTTCTTAAGACCGAGAGATGCTGCTGTTGCCTTCTGATTGGGCTTTGCGCCTATAAGGCTCTTTGTAAGAGTTACTTTTGTCATTTTTCTGTTCCTCCTCAGCCCTTGATTACCTGCTCAACGCTGATGCCACGGGTCTTTGCAACCTGCTCAGCTGTTCTGAGGCTCTTAAGGCCCTCGAATGTAGCCTTAATTACGTTTGTGGGGTTGTTGGAACGGAGGCTCTTTACACGGATATTCTTTACACCTGCAAGCTCAACTACCGCACGGACAGTCTTACCTGCGATGATACCTGTACCGGGAGCAGCGGGCTTGAGAAGAACTCTGCCTGCGCCGAACTCACCGAGAACCTCGTGAGGGATGGTACCGTCTTTGAGAGATACCTCGATCATATTCTTCTTTGCATCTTCGATACCCTTGCGGATCGCTTCGGGTACTTCAGCTGCCTTACCGAGACCGTAGCCTACGTGACCGTTGCCGTCGCCTACTACCATGATTGCTGCAAAGCGAGCGATTCTACCACCCTTTACAGTCTTGGATACGCGGTTAACAACAACAAGTCTTTCCTGGAGCTCGTCTGCGGGAATATCAAACTTGTTAGCCATTTTCTTTTCTCCTAATTTAATAGATGTTTAATTTTTTGAATTAAACAGTGTACAAACCGGTCTTCTTGTAGGGAGAGAAACTTAGAACTTAAGTCCAGCTTCTCTTGCGCCCTCTGCAAGCTCCGATACACGTCCGTGATAGATATAGCCGCCGCGGTCAAATACAACTGTTTCGATGCCCTTAGCGAGTGCCTTTTCACCGATTGCCTTACCAACCTTCTTAGCAGCTTCCTTGTTGGAACCGATGCCTTCGAATGCTGCCTCGATGGAAGATGCGGAGACAAGGGTAACGCCCTTTACATCGTCGATGATCTGAGCATAAATGTTCTTATTGGAACGGTAAACAGCGAGTCTGGGGCACTCTGCAGTACCGGAGATCTTTCCACGTACTCTTGCGTGTCTCTTAAGGCGCTGCTTGTTCTTATCCTTCTTTGAAACCATGCCTTATGTCTCCTTTCTATTACTTACCGGCCTTACCGGACTTACGACGGATTACCTCGTTCTCATACTTAACGCCCTTACCGTGATAAGGCTCGGGAGGTCTCTTGGAACGGATAACCGCTGCGATCTGACCGCACTTCTGCTTGTCAGCGCTCTTTACGATAATGGTGTTTGCGTCGGGAACATCAAATGTTACGCCGTCGCCCTCCTCCATTACTACATCGTGGGAGTAGCCAAGGTTCATAACGAGCTTTGTGCCCTGCTTTGCAACTCTGTAACCTACGCCTACGATCTGGAGCTTCTTCTGATAGCCTTCCTTCGCACCTACGATCATGTTCTTGATGAGGGTTCTGGTAAGACCGTGGAGAGCTCTCATTTCCTTCTCATCGTTAGGACGAGCTACTGTGATCTTGTCGCCGTCCTTAGCGATTGTCATTGCAGTGCTGTACTGCTCGGTAAGTGTACCGAGGGGACCCTTAACGGTCACAACATTGTTATCGCCGATTGTTACTTCTACGCCTGCAGGAATAACAATAGGTTCTCTACCAATTCTTGACATTTATATAATCCCCCTTTCCCTTACCAAACGAATGCGAGGATCTCGCCGCCGACCTTGTTAGCTCTTGCCTTCTTGTCGGTCATGATTCCCTTGGAAGTGGATACGATTGCAATGCCGAGACCGTTCATAACTCTGGGCATATCCTCGTAGTTGGAATAAATACGGAGACCGGGCTTGGAAACTCTACGGAGACCGTGAATTACCTTCTGCTTGCCTGCCTCGTACTTAAGTGTGATTCTGATAACGCCCTGCTTACCATCCTCGATGATCTGGATACCCTTGATATAACCCTCTGCGAGAAGAATATCAGCGATTGCCTTCTTCATGTTGGAAGCGGGAACGTCAACTGTTTCGTGCTTAGCGTTGTTTGCGTTTCTGATTCGAGTCAGCATATCCGCAATTACGTCAGACATCTGCATTTTTCTTTTCCTCCTGTCATGCAAGTAATTTTTTCTTGCTGCCGTGTAGTATTTTCACGGCCGCTCGCTGGTGGTAAATCCCTTTCGGGATTCCTGTCAGCGCGGAACTGTTTTGGCCTTTCGGCCGGGGTTTAGCTTACCAGCTTGCCTTTCTTACGCCGGGGATCTCACCCTTGTAAGCAAGCTCTCTGAAGCAGATACGGCAGATGCCGTACTTGCGCATGTAGGAGTGAGGACGACCGCAGATCTTGCAACGTGTGTACTCTCTTGTGGAGTACTTCTGCTTCTTCTGCTGCTTAATTACCATAGCTTTCTTTGCCATAATTATTCGTCTCCTTCCTTAGCAAAGGGAGCGCCCATCATTGCGAGCAGATCTCTTGCTTCAGCGTCAGTGTTTGCTGTGGTTACGAACACGATGTCCATACCACGGATCTTATCGATCTTGTCGTACTCGATCTCAGGGAAAATAAGCTGCTCCTTGAGGCCGAGAGCGTAGTTACCGCGACCGTCGAATGCATCGGGGTTGATACCCTTGAAGTCACGTACTCTGGGGAGAGAGAAGTTGAAGAGTCTGTCAACAAACTCGTACATGATCTCGCCGCGAAGTGTAACCTTAGCACCGATCTTCATGCCCTCACGGAGCTTGAAGTTAGCTACGGACTTTCTTGCGTAAGTAGGAACAGCCTTCTGTCCTGTGATCTGTGTAAGCTCGCCGATGATTACGTCGATAACCTTGGAGTTGTCCTTAGCATCGCCCGCACCAACGTTTACTACAACCTTATCGAGCTTAGGGATCTGCATTACGCTCTTGTACTGATACTTCTTCATCAGTGCGGGAGCAACGTCAGCCTTGTACATATCTCTGATTCTTGCCATTTTACGTTACCTCCCTATTAAAGCTCTGCGCCGCACTTAGCGCATACTCTTACTTTTGCGTCACCCTTCATCTCGTGCTTTACACGAGTTGCAGCCTTGCACTTATCGCAATAGAGCTGTGCCTTGGATGCATAGAAGGGAGCCTCTGCGTCTACGATACCGCCGTTTTCCTGGGGGGGACGGGGCTTGAGATGCTTCTTAACAAGGTTTACACCCTCAACGATGATCTTGCCTTCCTTGGGGGATACCTCGAGCACCTTACCTGTCTTGCCCTTGTCATCACCGGAAACGATGATTACTGTATCGTCGCGTCTAACGTGAATCTTATTCATGTTTCAGTTCCTCCTTACAGTACTTCCGGTGCAAGGGAGAGGATCTTTGTGTAGTCGTGCTCACGGAGCTCACGAGCTACAGGTCCAAAGATACGTGTTCCCTTGGGGTTTTTATCGTCGTTGATGATAACTGCTGCGTTCTCATCGAATTTAATGTAAGAACCGTCGGCACGGCGAAGTCCCTTAACGCTTCTTACTATAACAGCTCTTACTACGTCGCCCTTTTTAACAACGCCGCCGGGAGCTGCCTTCTTTACAGCACATACAACAACATCGCCGATGTTGCCGTAGCGTCTGCCGGAGCCGCCCAACACTCTGATGCACATAAGTTCCTTAGCGCCGGTGTTGTCAGCTACCTTCATTAATGACTGCTGCTGAATCATTTATAGCAAGTCCTCCTGTTTTAGATTTGGCATGCTCTTTGACATGCTCTTTGAATAGGAGCGGAGATTATTACTTCGCCTTCTCGATGATCTCTACAAGACGCCATCTCTTTGTTGCAGAGAGAGGTCTTGTTTCCATAACCTTTACAGTATCGCCGATGCCGCATACGTTGTTCTCGTCATGTGCATGGATCTTTACTGTTCTCTTAATGATCTTACCGTAAGTGGGGTGCTTAACGTGGTCTGCAATTGCAACTACGATGGTCTTGTCCATCTTATCGCTTACGACCTTGCCCACTCTGGTCTTTCTAAGTGCGCGTGTTTCGTTTGCCATTTCAGTTTACCCCCTTACGCATTCTTCTCGCTGAGTACTGTCATTACTCTTGCGATATCTTTCTTCACGTCCGCAATCTTGTGGGGGTTGTCAAGCTGGTTGATTGCGTGCTGGAAGCGAAGATTGAAAAGTTCCTGCTTAAGATCTGCAAGCTTCTTTGCGAGATCCTCAGCGCTCATTGCTCTAAGTTCAGTTGCTTTCACAGCTTAGCCCTCCTGTTCCTTGTTAAGCATCTCCTTAGTGGCGAAACGACACTTGATGGGGAGCTTGTGCATTGCGAGACGCATAGCCTCTCTTGCTACTTCCTCGTTAACGCCGTCCATCTCGAACATTACGCGACCGGGCTTAACTACTGCTACCCAGTACTCGGGTGAACCCTTACCGGAACCCATTCGGGTCTCAGCAGGCTTCTCTGTGATGGGCTTATCGGGGAAGATCTTGATCCATACCTTACCGCCACGCTTTGTGTAACGTGTCATCGCGATACGGGCTGCCTCGATCTGGTTAGATGTGATCCAAGCGGGTTCCATTGCTACGAGACCGTAGCTACCGTTTGTGATCTTGTTACCGCGGAGTGCGCGGCCGGTGAGACGGCCTCTGTGTACTCTACGGTACTTTACTCTCTTAGGCATCAACATTAGCGTGCGCCCCCTTCCTTATTCTCTCTGGGTGCGCGGGGACCTCTGTTTGCGTTGTCACGGGGACCTCTGGGGCCGCGTGCATCGCGTCTGTCGCCGCCGCGTCTGTCGTTTCTGCGACCGTCGCGCTTGTCACCGCGTCTGTCATTTCTGCGGTTCTGCTGCTGACGGCGCTCTTCAGATGCACCGGTCTGAATTCTTGCTACCTCAGGAAGAACCTCACCCTTGAAGATCCAAACCTTAACGCCGATCTTACCGTAGGTTGTGTTTGCCTCCCAGAAACCGTAGTCGATATCAGCACGGAGTGTCTGCATGGGGATTGTACCCTCATGATAGTGCTCGCTTCTTGCGATTTCTGCACCGCCGAGACGGCCGGATACGGAAATCTTGATACCCTTAGCTCCCATGCGCATTGTGCGGCCGATAGCCTGCTTCATTGCACGACGGAAACCGATACGGCGCTCGAGCTGGCTTGCGATGTTCTCAGCAACAAGCTGTGCGCTCATCTCTACGGGCTTAACTGCGATTACGTTTACAGATACAGGAACGCCTGCCATCTTCTCTACGTCTGCACGGAGCTTTTCGATCTCTGCGCCGTCACGGCCGATGATCATACCGGGCTTTGCACAGTGGATGTAGATGCGCATCTTGCCTGTGTTATCTCTTTCGATCTCGATCTTAGGAATGCCGGCATTTACGAGACGGTTCTTAAGATAATTTCTGATCTTATAGTCATTTACGAGGGTATCGCCGAACACATCGCTCTTTGCGTACCATCTGGAGTCCCAGTTCTTAATTACGCCCACTCTGAGACCGTGAGCATTTACCTTCTGACCCATTATCGTCTACCTCCTTCATTCCTTTTCTCTTACTGCGAGTGTGATATGGCTTGTTCTCTTGAGTATTCTGTCAGCGCTTCCCTTACCTCTGGGCATGATTCTCTTAAGAGTCATACCGGGAGTTACGAAGCACTCAGATACGTAGAGCTTACTCTTATCCATACCGAAGTTGTTGTCTGCATCAGCACAAGCTCTGTCAAGAAGCTTGATGAGAACCTCACAAGCTGCCTTGGGAGTTGTCTTGAGGATACCGCGTGCAGTCTGAACGTCCTTGCCTCTGATGAGGTCGAGAACGATCTTTACCTTGCGGGGGGAGATGCGAACAAACTTCAGATATGATCTTGCTTCTCTGATTTCCATTTTCATTTCCTCCCTTTATTACTTCTTACCGTTGTTGGATGTCTTGGAACCTGCGTGGCCCTTGAAAGTACGTGTAGGAGCAAACTCACCGAGCTTGTGACCTACCATATCCTCTGTTACATATACAGGGATGTGCTTTCTACCATCGTGAACAGCGATTGTGTGTCCCACGAATTCGGGGAATATAGTGGATGCTCTAGACCATGTCTTGAGCACTTTCTTCTCACCCTTTTCGTTCATAGCGCATACGCGAGCGTACAGCTTTTCTTCGACGAAGGGTGCCTTCTTAAGACTTCTGCTCATTTTCTAGCTCCTTCCTTATTTGCCGTTTCTGCGTTTTACGATGAACTTATCGGTCTTAGCCTTCTTGTTACGTGTCTTGTAACCGAGAGCAGGCTTACCCCAAGGAGTAACAGGGCCGGGACGACCGATGGGAGAACGTCCCTCACCACCACCGTGGGGGTGATCGCAGGGGTTCATTACGGAACCGCGAACTGTAGGACGGATACCCATGTGACGCTTACGTCCAGCCTTACCGATCTTAACGGTGTTGTGCTCTACGTTGGAAACCTGACCGATGGTTGCCATACAGTCCATACGGATGTAGCGAACCTCACCGGAGGGGAGACGAACCTGAGCCATGGAGCCTTCCTTAGCCATGAGCTGAGCCTGTGTACCAGCTGCACGAACGAGCTGAGCACCGCGACCGGGATAAAGCTCGATGTTGCAGATAAATGTACCTACAGGGATCTCAGAAATGGGGAGTGCGTTACCTGCCTTGATATCAGCGCCTGCACCGGTCTGAAGTGTCATACCGTCTGTTACGCCAACGGGGCAGATGATGTAGCTCTTGTTGCCCTCTTCATCCTGAAGGAGAGCGATATAAGCTGTTCTGTTAGGGTCGTACTCAACGCCGATAACCTTCTTGGGAGCATCACCGTAGCGCTTGAAGTCGATGATTCTGTACTTCTGACGGTTTCCGCCACCCTTGTGACGTACAGTGATTCTGCCGTAGCTGTTACGGCCGGAGTGCTTCTTCTTTGTTGTGATAAGGCTCTTTTCAGGGCTCTTCTTTGTTACTTCCTCAAAGGAGGGAACCGACATATTTCTTCTTGCCGGTGATGTAGGCTTATACTTAATTGTAGGCATTTTCTACTTCCTCCTTACCTTAGTTCATACCTTCGAAGAACTCGATTGTCTTGGAGTCAGCCTTAAGTGTTACGATCGCCTTTGTCCAGGCAGATGTGTGGCCGCTCTGATAACGGAGTCTCTTGGGTTTTCTCTTCATGTTGATGGTATTTACCTTCGCTACCTTAACACCGAAAAGCTCTTCAACAGCCTTTGCGATCTCGGGCTTTGTTGCATCGGGATCTACCTTGAAGGTATATCTCTTATCAGCAATACCGTCCATAGCCTTCTCTGTGATGATAGGCTTAATAATGATATCCTGTGCAAGCTTCATTATGCGTATACCTCCTCGATCTTCTCGACAGCGGACTTAGCGCATACGAGAGAGTTGCAGTTGAGGATGTCGTAAACGTTGATTGTGTTGTACTGAGCAACCTTAACACCCTCGATGTTACGGAGGGAAGCGATTACCTTTGCGTCAACCTCAGGAAGAACTACGAGAGTCTTCTTGCCTGCGTTTACTGCAGCGAGCATCTTAGCCATTGCGCTGGTCTTGTACTCTGTTGCATTGATCGCATCGATTACGACCATCTCGCTTGCCGCTACCTTTGCAGAGAGAGCGGAGAACATAGCGAGTCTCTTGATCTTCTTGTTCATCTTTACCTTGTAGGTACGGGGCTTAGGTCCGAGAGCTACGCCACCGTGTGTCCACTGGGGAGCACGTGTGGAGCCCTGTCTTGCACGACCGGAACCCTTCTGTCTCCAGGGCTTTCTACCGCCACCGGAAACCTCTGTACGAGTCAGAGTGGACTGTGTGCCCTGTCTCTGATTGCTAAGATACATTCTTACAGCAGAATGGAGGATAGCAGTGTTTACCTCAGCGCCGAATACCTTCTCGGAAAGCTCCATTGCGCCAACCTCAGCACCTGCCATATTCAATACTTTAATTGTAGGCATTAGTTTGTCCTCCTTCCGACTTATGCTTTAACACTGTCGCGGATAAATACGATACCGCCCTTAGCGCCGGGAACAGCACCCTTTACAGCGATAAGACCTTTTTCCGCGTCAATCTTAATTACTTCAAGATTAAGAACAGTAACCTGCTCATTACCGTACTGTCCGGGCATCTTCTTGTTCTTGAAGATACGAGCGGGGTCGATAACACCCATAGAACCGGGCTGACGGTGAATAGGACCTGTACCGTGTGTCATTCTGAGAATGTGGTTACCCCATCTCTTAACTGTACCTGTATAACCGCGGCCCTTTGTAATGCCTGTAATGTCGACCTTATCGCCTGCAGCGAAGGTATCGGCGGCCACTACATCGCCTACGTTCATGTTGGCAGCGTCGTCAAGACGGAATTCCTTGAGGTGTCTCTTTGCAGAAACGCCTGCCTTCTTAAAATGACCTGCGCTGGGCTTTGTAACCAGCTTTTCTCTGATGTCCTCGAAGCCGAGCTGTACGGCATCGTAGCCATCAACTTCCGCAGTCTTCTTCTGAACTACGAAACAGGGACCGGCTTCGATCACAGTTACAGGGATCGCTGCGCCGTTGTCCGCGAAGATCTGGGTCATGCCCAGCTTTCTTCCGATGATTCCTTTTTTCATCTTTCTTTTCCTCCTAATAAGGTTATTGGTTGGTGCTGCTTGTTTTTTCCGCAAGCCTCAGCGGAAGCACTCAACTTGACCTTTCCGCCATCAAGCGCTTATATAATATAAAGGAAGTAACGGTTCCTTTCGCGCTCTGTACGTGGAAATTCGGCTTGTTTTTTGCCTTTCAGAGATTACTTAACTTCGCGAGCTTCGATCTCTACGCCGGCAGGAAGTTCAACTCCGAGAAGAGCCTCAACAACCTTAGCGTCTGCGTTCTCAAGAACAACGAGTCTCTTATGTGTGCGCTGCTCGAACTGTTCTCTGGAGTCCTTATACTTATGGACTGCACGGAGAATTGTCACTACTTCCTTCTCTGTAGGAAGGGGAATAGGACCGGAAACCTCAGCGCCATTTCTCTTCGCGATCTCAACGATCTTTGCAGCCGCTGTATCAACGAGAGTGTGCTCATAGCTCTTAAGTCTTACCTTAATCTTTGTTGCCACGTTTTTTGCCTCCTTGTTTTTTCTTTGATGAGGCGACGAACACGCATTCGGGCGTTTCCGAGCCTCCCTCAAGTAATCCGGATTGGAACCTACGCGCTTTTGACCCTTCGGGTCGGGGTTGGGTTTCGATCCGGCTTGCCGGGGAGCTCTGAGCCTTACACACATTAGCTCACCCGTTGATGCTCATTATTCGCCTTCGCCCGCTTCATTGCGGACATACTCTGCGGAAATTACCTGCCACACCGTAGCATAGTGGGCAGCAACCTCCCGCTTCATCGCACATCAAGCTTAGTAATTTTATCATACAATATATATAATTGCAAGTTTTTTTGAGAAAAAAACAAATTCGTAAATTGAGAAAAACAGAGATTATTTATGCATTTGTTTGTATATATTGCACAATAGTGTTATATATTGTGTTTACATCCAAAAAACAGACACAATATTTTGTGACAACATTTTATGTACATAACTGCCAAATTACTTCCAAAAAGTTTGGTGAGTATTTTCCCTTTATTTAAAAGGGATGCAGACTTCTCTGCACCCCCTTCATTATATGTATAAGCTTATTTTTTCTTTGAAGCCTTTTTGCCAAGGAGGATCAAGGTTATTACCATGATCACAGGAAAAACTGTTCCCACAAGAAGACCGGATTTCAGATTGCCTCCTGCCATTTCAGAGATGCTGCCGACAAGGGCAGGACTCACCATTGCGCCAAGATCACCTGCGAGGGCAAGAAGCGCAAACATTGCAGTTCCGCCAAGGGGACATCTCTGAGAGGAAATGCTGATGGAGCCGGGCCACATTATACCCACAGCTACACCGCAGACAGCGCATCCCGCAAGGCCGAACGCGGGCAAAGAAGAAAGAGCCGCCAGAAGATAGCATCCCGCACAGAGAATACCGCATCCAAGCATCACCTTGCGGAGATCGAGCTTTTCGCTGAATTTTCCGTAGAGCATACGGGATATTCCCATAAACATAGCAAACAGACAGGGACCTGCAAGATCTCCAACCGTTTTTGAAACGCCGATGGCAGACTCAGTGAAAGCAGATGCCCACTGAGCCATTGAGGCTTCAGATGCGCCGGAGCACACCATAAGAATTATGAGAAGCGCAAACACAGGAGTTTTAAGAAGCTGGCCGATGCTCATGCTCTTTCCGTCCTCCACCAATCGCTCTATGGGACACTTTATAAAATTGAACGTGTTATACAAGGGAACGATCGCCCAGATAAACGTGAGGATCTTCCAGTTTTCAACGCCAAAGACAGCAAAGAACAAAGTAGATCCGAGAATCACTGCCATAGCTCCCCAACAGTAGAAGGAATGGAGAAGGCTCATTACTCCGTCCTTGTTTTCAAAGGGACAGGCTTCAACGATGGGGCTGACAAGCACCTCAATAAGACCGCTGCCTATTGCATAAAGGACTACCGCGATAAGGATTCCCACGAAGGGAGAAGGTAGTATATCAGGTAGGACCGCCATAAGCACAAGGCCCAGGGCCGACACAACCTGAGACGCGACTACGCAGATGCGGTAACCTATCTTATCTGCGAACTTCGTTGCCGCAAAGTCAACAATGATCTGAGTAAGATAAAAAACAAGGGGGATCATTGCTATTTTTTCAAGGGTGATGCCGTAATTATTTTTAAACGTCAAAAATAGCAATGGCGCGAAGTTTGCAGTTATTGCCTGTGTTACAAATCCAAGATAACACGCAATAAGAGTTTTCTTATAATTCTTCTGATTTGTCATGGTACTCTCCAATGGTTCGATACATTTGGGTATATTATATCACCAAAGAACACTATTGCAATATACCTTAACAGCAAATTTATGCACTATTTACCCAATTCCTTTACAAAACCAGGAGGATATCCATAGATTTTCTTGAACTGCCGACTGAAATAGTTTACCGAATTGAATCCGCAGGCAAAGCTTATCTCCTGCAAGGACTTGTTTTTCTCACCAAGAAGCTCATGAGCCGTCTGCAACCTATATCGAATCAAAGCATCTACGGGAGAACAGCCCATATACGTATTAAAGCACCGCCCCGCCTCACTTCGGCTTATATCTGCGGCTCTTGCAATATCATCAAGGGTCACCTGCTCCGAATAATGATCATAGATGAAGGACAACATTTTTTGCAGCCTTATCTGATTATTGATCTGTATACGTGAAAACTCCGACCTTGGAAAGCTTTCCAAATTAGCATATATATACTCAAGGATCAAGCTGACTTTGCGCTGAACTGCCATTTCATATGTGTGATCCATATTACTCATCAGGCTATACGTATCATCAATGAGTTCAAGTATCTTTTGACATTTCTCATCGTCATGCCTGAATACAACAAAGGGGAGCGTATCGCATTGTATTATGGGTTGAACGAATTTCTGATATATCGTGCTCGTCTGCGGCCCTATAAGCGTTCCCGAAAATACTATATTGGGCATAGGATCGGGAATATCTCCCGAAACCTGAGTGATTCCGTGCAAAATATTGCCATTTACAAAAACGCTGTCGCCTGCTTCCAACATGATATGTTGCTGTCCCACCTGATAATCCAGTACACCTGTCTTGGAAGTTGCTATTTCAAAATCAGGGTGCCAATGGAGGGGGCCTGCCCAACCGGGTAGAGCTTCCAGCTCATCGTGAAAATATGTAATTGGAAACTCCGTGGCATTATGAGGGATCTGCTCACGCAGCTGACGGTCAAGAATTATAGGCATTTTGAACTCTCCGATTTTTTGATAATTCAGTATACCACAAATGCGGCATTAATACAACAATGAAAAAAGCGTGTGCCAAATGGCACACGCTTTTAAAATTAATATTCCATTAACCTGTGATACCGGAGCGCTCAACACCCTGAATGATATACTTCTGTGCGAAGATATAGATCAGAATGAGAGGAACGAGGATCAGGATACCGCATGTGTTGGTGATAGCTGTGTTCATCATTGTGCTTGCTGCAGTGTTTGTAGCAAGGGAAGCGGGGATACCAACTATATCGGGCATCAGAGTAGGACCTGATGTTGTATAGAACAGATCGGTATAGAAGTTATCTGTCCACTGCCATGAGAATGAGAACATGAATACAGTGATCATCATAGGAATTGCGTTGGGAAGTACGATCTGGATAAATGTTCTCAGAACGCCTGCGCCGTCAACGGAAGCAGACTCTTCAAGCTCATCGGGAATACCGGTGAAGAACTGACGAAGCATAAAGATATAAAGACCGTTCTTAAACGCAAGACCTGTAGCGGAAAGGATCCACAGAGGCCAGTATGTGTTAATAAGGTTGAATGATGTGTTCTCTGTAAGTCTGATCCAGTCAACAACACCACCGCCAAGGAGGTTCATAATTCCGAGAATATCGAAATATCTGAACTCCATGAACATGGAGAGCTGAAGTGTTCCGTGAGGAACGATCATCGTAAAGATTACGAGCATAAAGAGAAGCTTAGAGAACTTGAACTTAAACTTTGCAAAGCCGTAACCGATAAGGCTGCAGACGAATGTCTGGATAAGTGCGCAGGAGCCTGAAAGAATGAATGTATTCAGAAGCGCCTTAAGGTAGCCGTTCTCAGTGATGATCGCTGTGTAAGTATTAAGTGTGGGATACTTGGGGATAAGACGTACAGTTACGTCAACGAAGTCCTCAGGGCTCATAAAGGAAGAGGATATCTTTGAGTAGAAGGGGAAAAGGATTACGTAGCATACACCGATAAGCAGAGCAAGTCGGAAGATATACCAAACTACTTTTCCGAGGAAGTAAGTGCTTACGTACTTACCCTTCAGTCTCTCAGCAAGGGGGGTGCGGTCGAATTCTACGCGAATTCTGTTCTTGGACTCTCTTTTAACTTTTGTCTGATTTGTCATTTTACCGAACCTCCTTCCTTAGTCTTTCTTCTGATAGAACACGAACATACTTACGATACCCGCAACCGCAGCTACGATCACGATAACGATAAGGAAGTACATCCAAGCCATTGCAGAGCTGATTACGTTACCGTCACCTGCCTGGTTATACATAGCGTTAACGTATGCCATTACTTCGTTGTTTTCCGAAGTAAAGGAGTCGATAACTGTATAGATAGCATTAACCAGGATCATGGGAGAGATCATGGGAAGAGTGATCTTCCAGAATGTTTCCCAAGCAGAGCAACCTTCGATCTGGCAGGACTCATAGATAGAGGGAGAGATTCCCTGGAGCGCTGCAAGGAAGATAAGCATCTGTACACCGGAGCGGTTTACGATATCAAAGATGTTGTTAACTACTGTAGTTACGTATGTTGCAAGCTCACCACCGACAACCATTCCGGAGAAGAGGCTCTGGAGGTCAGTTGCGGAAACGATCTCAGCAGCACCGCTGGAAGCGCCCGCACCTGTATCGATACCTTCACCTGTGGATCCCATGTAGTCACCAAGAGTATTGGAAGCATCGATGCTTGCGATAAGACCCGTTGTAAGAAGAACGGGGATAAAGAATATCGCACGGAACGCTGCGCGTCCGATCATCTTCTGGTTAAGAAGAATAGCGATAAACAGAGAGAAGAGAAGGATGGTCGGGATATCGATTATGAGTCCTGTGATACCTGTGAGAAGTGTCTCAACGAAAGCGGAATCTCCAAGAGCCTTCATATAGTTACCGAATCCAACCCATACGAGCTCGTAACCACCGCCCGTAAGAATATCGATCTCATTAAAGCTGTACTTAAGTGATCCGTAAATGATCGGAATATAGATAAGTGCGAAGCCAAGAACGAAGGGGAGCACGAAGAGCCAACCTGTTCTTGCTTTTCTTGCCTGAAGGGATGCTCCGCGCTTTCTTTCCTTTACAATGCCGAGATCCTTAGCTGATTTTCTGAACAATGCCATTATTTTGCTCCTCCTTTCATCCTTCGATTTCCACATAGCTGAGTGCATCAATATGAACGGTCTCGCCGTTTACTGTAGCATCAACAGCAAAGGAATTATAGTTGATAACGAAGCTTGTTCCGTTTTCATATGTTACGATTACAACGGAACCGCTTTCTACTTCTACGAGTGTGTCCTGAGCTGAACCGGAGCCGGAAGGACGGTTACCGCCTGCAGCGCCGCCGCCTGTTACAGACTCACCACGGGAAGCAAGAAGCTCCTGTCTCTTCTTTTCACGCTCAGCCTCAGCCTTCGCTGCCTCTTCAGCTTCCTTCTGAGCCTCGAGCTCTTCCTCGGTGGGCTCAGCCTCTTCTGCAGTTATAGTTCTTACAGCAGAAACGAAGTCATGGTCAACGATAGACTGTGTCTGGAGATCTGCAAGAAGACCGTTTACTGTTGTGTAATACTCAACAAGGTCATCCTTCCAGATATCATAGGAAACGGAGTAGTACTTATTGTACTCATCGGATTCCTTAAGTGCGCTTGTGTTATCATAACAAAGAGTGAAGTAGAGGGAAGCGCCGTTTTCAATGCTCTTGAGGATCGCGTACTGAACGTCACCCTCCATGTTAATAGCGCTGCCGGAGTAGCTTACGTAACCATGAAGGATCATTGCGTAGAAGGGAACCTGCTCACTTGCCTTAAGGAAGTTAGAGGATTCTGTGGGAACGTCGATAATGTGATCAGCATACTGGAGAGCATAAGCGTTACCGCCGTTAAGCATTACGCTGTACTTCTCGGAGAGATTAGCAAGAGCATCTGTTGTGAAGCCCTTGGAGTCCTCACGGTTGTAAGGCTCATCATCATCAAAGTCGGAGTTAAGGTCTGTACCGAGAGTGGAAGCAGAAATACCGCCGAGCTTATCGAAGTCCTCAAGGTCGCCCTCGATCTTATCGAGGAAGTAATTATAAACAGAGGGAGAAATTGCAAGAGCAAAATCAGACTCGAAGCTCTGCATAGCTGCGTCATAGTTTCTCTTGGACATATATCTGTCGTCGATAGACTTAACGAGGTCGCGCTTCTCGCTGATACCGTCAAACCAAGTTGTGGTCTTAACGTATGCGATATCGAACTCAGGGTAAATACCGAAGTTCTTTTCATCAGCATAATCAAGGAGGTCATCAAGACCGTCCTCGCCGCCGAGCTTGCTTACCCACTTAAGCTTTGCGGGGTATGTATTGCCGAGACCTCCGTTGTAGTAACCGGTAAGTCTGAAGTTGATGTTACCGACACCTGCTTTTGAAAGCTCGTCATACATTGTTGCGATATCCTCAAATGTTGTAAGAGGAGTATCAACAGTAACAGGGAGAGATGCTACCTTATCGAGAGTCTGGATAGAACCGAACGCCTCGATGTAGAGGGGCATATCCTTCTGAACATCCTTATCGGTAAGCTTTGTGATGATACCGTTACCCTCAAGGTAATCACGGTAAGCCTCAGCCATACCAACATAAGATGCCTCGTAGCCGCCCTTTTCATCTACTACCTTCTTATCATCAAGCATTACGTACTTGATTCTGTAGGAGCCTGTGTACTTTCTGGAGGATGTTACAGACCAGGAAGCATTAGCACCGATAGACATAGAGTCAGCAAGGTTATAGGAGTCAGAGGGGCGGGGCTCGAATGTTGCATATACGTTATTGTATGCATGGAGCTGACCGCCATGCTCACTCATAAGAGTTGCCATTGAGTCACCCTCGGTGATCACAGCGAAGTAGCCGCGATCATCAACAACTGTCTCAGCCTCTCCTCCGGGAACTGCGGGCTCGCTTCCCTCAAGCTTCTGATTTTCAACTACGCCGAATACGGGAAGTCTCATGATCTCAGAATGCTGACCGGAGATCTTATGGTAAGCATAGTCTGCGCCGTAGAGCTGACCTGCTACGTTATAGTTGGATCCCTGTACCTTCTCGAAACGGATAAGAGTACCGGAACCGTCGGGAATGAATGTGTAACCTGTGTTAGCTGTACTACCGCTACCCATGTAAGGAAGCATTGTTACGGACTTGAGTGTGAAGTTAGACTCGTCGAAGCGGATACCGCTGGCAGGAAGTCTTGCCTCAAGGCCGTCCTTGGAGATGGTATACTCGATAGCCATCTTGAAGTTTGCGGGAGCCTCATCGGATGCAACGTAATCACAGTCTGCGTGGTCCTGCTCCATTTCTTCAAATGTGTAGTTGGGGCAGTATGTCTTTACGATGGTCTCGCATGTCTGAAGCTCTTTGGTGGAGATATCAGGAGTACATACGTAGATCGCGAACTGCTTTGTGATGGGGAAGGACGCCTGGATCTCCTTTACGTTACGCTCTGTAAGTCTTGTATCAGAGGTATCGTAAATCGTATAGAAGGAAAGGAGTCTTTCAAGGTTTGCAGCATCTGTGATCTTGTCCTTGATCATCATCTCAAAACGATCCTTTGAAATGATACGGGGAACAAGTCTCTGAGTTGCAAGCTCACCGATAGTATACTCTACACGAACACCGTTCTTGATGTTCTTTGTAACTATCTGGCCGCGGAGCGCAGCCTCAACGTAAGAGTTCATTGTGCTGGACACGCCGTTCTCTTCGTAGTTAACGATGAGCTGGGAAAGGAGCTTCTGTCTTGTAGACGTGGAAGCCCAGTTATAACCGGATGCGATATCGTAAGGGTTAGAGAAGAGAACCTCTCCGCTCTCGATATTGCGGAATGCGATCTCACCGGAGATCTGCTCAACGTAAAGCTGGTAGCCGTCCTGCTCCTTCATAAGGGTCATGTCAGCAAGCTTTGCGTTAGGTGTTGCGTAAGCCTTTGTTACGTGATTGATTACGGGATTGCCTTCTTCGTCAAACTTATCGGAAGCCTCAGCCGCTGCGATCTCAACGGTAGCTACGCTACCTGCTACTACGATCGCGCCGAATACCATTACAAGGGCAAGGAAGGCAGAAATTATTCTATTAAAGTTCATACTGTTTCCTCCTTTTTCCCTATACTCGGTACTGGATCTCGTCTATGATGTTATAGACGAAGCTTACTACCTTGGTTACCAGTGTTGAGAACAGCACTGCGATAAACATGATGAATACCATACCTACGATGGTACCTACAGCTGTTATAGCTGCCTTCCAGATGGGGTAGCCGTGTGTGATCATCATTCCGAAGAAGATGAGGATTCCCATCCAAGCAAACGCGATACCGTTTACAAGAGAGATGGTTGTTGCCTCTTCAGCTACGAGAACATTGGAGATAAGGGTTGTGGGAATGATAAAGATAGGCAGAGGTGTGAGTGCATAGCAGCTTGCTATGAACACGTCCTTAAGTGTACCTTCACCGTCGAAGAGAGTTGTGAGACACCAGTTAGCAATTACCCAGAGAAGGAGGGGAAGTGCAACAGATGCGAGAGTACCGAATACGTCTACTACCTCAACATCACCTGCGAAGATGTAGCCTGTACCTACTGTCTGATAGAAGAATGCGAGAATTGTGATAACGAGGATGATATAAGCGGAACGAACGCTACCGCGCTTTTCGTGCTTAAGATCCCAGAATCCGTCGAAGGGATGTGTCATTACGTGAACAGCGTAGAGGAGCTCCTCCATGATATTCTTCTGACCAACCTTGAGGGATACCTCCTTATTCTTCTTTCCTGCGAATCCGAGGAACTTAGCAATAAGGATAAGTGCTACAACTGCAACTGCAGGAACGAGCATGAACCACTTGGAGAGCCATTCCTGTCTTACTTCCTTATAGGAATTGGAGTAGCCGCCGTTATCGTATGCAGCCTTATAATACTCCATAGCACCGTCGAAGTTACCGTCGCGGAACATCGCGGAAGCGATACCGATGTAAGCAACGTCGAAGTTATTGTTTCTCTTGAGGATCTCAGTCCAGTCATCAACTTCCGCATCATAGTTTCTGTTGTTCTGGTTTTCGAGAGCCTTGATAAGGATATCGCCATACTCAGTACGTCTGTATACCGTGAAGCTTCCGTTATCCTTATCGAGAAGCATCAGGTTATTGCCCTGATAGCAAACTGCCTTGATATTGGAGATGGAACCGATCTGGTTACCGGAGTCACCGAAGGCAAAGAGGAGGTTACCCTGAGAGTCGTAAGTAAATACCTTACTTCTCTTCTGGTCGATGATGGACCAGGAGCCCTCGGGACCTACTGCAGAGTCCACGATAGTGGATGCGCCCTGAATAGTGCTTGTAGCAGATGTAGAGACCTTAACCTCACCGCTTGGAGGATAGAAGCCTGCACGTGCCATTACGTCTGCACCGGAAGCATTGAGCTTCTTAACGGGAGCGTATGTACCGGACTTATCCTTACCTGTGATAGCGTTCTGCTGAGTAGCCTCATCGATGGAGGATGTGGTTACGTAGATGAAGTTCTTATCATCAATTGTGATGTTGTTATACTCTGTGGATACGAGCTCTTCCTCAACAGCATCCTGAGGTCTGATGGTTCTCCAGAAAGCTTCCCAAGCGGAAACTGTAACCTTCTGAGCACCGATGTATCCGTAGAAGGAGCCTTCATCACCCATTACGATGATACCTTCGTAGCTGGTTGCAGATACGATGAAGAGTCGGCCGTATGAGTCAACTGCAATTGCGATAGGTCTGTAGATCGTATCGGAATTGAAAAGTCTGGACTCGGGCTGATTAACAGTCTTTACAAAGTTACCCTTTGTATCGAAGATAACTACGCGGGCGTTGTTTGTATCGCAAGCGTAGATATACTTTTCGTTAACGAAGAGGCCGCTTACGCCGGAAAATCCGTCGGGAACACCCTGCTCGTTTACAAAGGAATTGATCTTATACTGGTACTTATAGTACTGGTCAAGAACGTAGATGCAGTTGGATCCGGAATCGGAAAGATAAACCTTTCCGTCAGGACCTACTGTGATATCCTCAGCGTTCTGAACGGTCTGATAAACACCGTATACGTCAGGTCCCATATAGCGGGAATCTACTACAACATCGGGAACATATGCGTCAGGAGATGTAAGAACAAATCCTGTAGAGGAATATGTATATGTTGCATAGGGGGCTGCTGCGGATACTACTGTGGACAGAAGCATCACCAGCGCCATTGCGACAAGGAGTATTTTAAATGCTTTTTTCATTTTCATTTCCTCCTTAGTCTTTCATACCGCTGGAGCCCATTGTTTCGATGATCTGGCTCTGAGATACAACGAATACGAGAATAGGCACGAGCATCATAATTACACCGGACGCAGCGGAAGCACCGGAACGTGCGATACCTGCTGTAAGAACCTGTGTCATAGCATAGTTAAGTGTCTTAAGGTCTTCGCTATAGATGTAGATAGAAGCGCCGGAGTTCCAAAGTCCCTGGAAGGAGTAGATGATAAGTGTGAGCCAAGCGGGCTTAACCATAGGCATCGCGATGGACCAGAATGTACGGAACTCGCTTGCGCCGTCAAGACGTGCACTTTCAAGTACTGCTGTAGTTACGTTGGTATCCATGAACTGCTTCATGAGGTAAAGTCCGAGAGTTGAACACCATGCGGGAACGATGATAGATGCGAGGTTATCCATCCAACCCATCTTCGCGATGATGATGAACACGATGATACCACCAACAGAGGAGGAGAACATCAGGGACTTCTGAATGAGCTGGAAGAAGAAGCCGTTTCCGGGGAAAGGAACCTTAGCCAGCGCATACGCACAGAGAGAAGAGAGAACGAGGTTTCCGAATACACCTGCTACTGTGATGAACACGGTATTGAAGATGTATCTTGAGAAGGGAACCCAGGACTCACTCATGAGCTTAAACAGATCTGAGAAGTTATCCCATGTAGGGTTAATAACGTAGAATCTGGGGGGATAGTAGAACAGCTCATCAAGGGGCTTGAAGGACTGCATTACTGTGTAATACAGGGGCAGGAACATGATAACGCCCAGAATTACAAGGAAAAATGTGATACCTGCATCACCGCCGGCACTTCTGTTAAGAACGACGGAATGGTTTCTTGTTCTAAGCTTTTTCACGTTACTCACCTACCTTCGAAAGCAGCTTGACAATGAAGGAGTTTGCTGTGATCATTATCAAGAACAGAATGAACGAAATCGCAGATGAATAACCGATCTCCATACGAGCTCCGCCGTACTCTTCGATATGGTGAGAGATAGTGTACGCTACGTAGTCTGTGGAGGGGTTACCTGCAAGAGCAGTAACTACGCCACCAAATCCGAAGGAGTTGGTGATGGACATAACGGAACCGAATATGAGCTGAGGCTTCATGTTGGGAAGAGTTACGTACCAAAGCTCCTGCCAACGGTTTGTGATTCCGTCAACCGCTGCAGCCTCGAACTGAGAGCGGTCGATACCCTGAAGACCTGCAACGAAGGACAAAAAGGAGGTACCGAGAGACATCCAAAGAGCGATAGCTACACAGAGGGGCATGATCCACTTTACGTCTGTGAAGAACAGGATAGGTGAATCGATGAAGCCGAACTTGAGAAGCCAACCGTTTACAAGACCGTAGGAGTCACTTGCAAAGATATAGCCGAAAATGGTGTACGCACCGCCGGAAATGGAGGGCGCATAGAAGATAAGTGTTACGATAGATCTTGTTCTGGGGCTGAGCTCGTTAATGAACCAAGCAACTACGAAGGACAGAATAAAGGATGCAGGTCCTACCAGAACTGCGAAGATCATTGTGTTCTGAAGTGCCGTGATGAACAGCTCGTCATCAAGGAACAGGGTTATGTAGTTATCAAACCAAACCCAGTTGGGCACTTCCAACATGTTGTAGTCTGTAAAACCAACGAGCAAGGAAGCAATTACAGGGATGATGGTAAAGAAGAAGAACAGCAGCATAAAAGGTGCGATCATTATGTAGCCGATCTTATATCTCTTCATCATATGCCATGTCCACTGACGTTTTGTCATTTTGCCGTGGTCGACTTTTGATTTCTTAGACATTGTCGTTTTCTCCCGTTTTAGATTTTTTTGCGAAGCGGCACCGGCGAACAGCGCCGCCCGGTGAAGCTGATTATTTATATTTTCTTATATATAATAAATAGGAAGGAATTATTTCTTGAGCCATTCCTTATAGGAAAGCTCTGTTTCGCCGTATTTAACAGCATTCTGCCAATTCTTGAAGTTCTCAGCAGAAACGCCGTTTTCTTCCATCCAGTCAACGTAGGTGTAATCTGCACCTGCAACGTCCTGGATGCATTCAACGCAATCGGGTGTGGTGTCTCTTTCCTCAGCCCAGTATTCCCTCCACTCGCCGAAGGTCTCGAAGCCCATATACTCAGATATAGCCATCCAGTCCTCATTGAGCATCAGTTCAAACTCTTTACGCTTACGGGAAAGCTCCTTATTGATGGAGTCGATATATTCAAGGAGAGAGTCGGAAGGATCCGCGCCCTCATTATAAGCTGCCGCAAAGGCGAAGCCTGTGTAACGTCCGATGTAATAGCTTCCGGGATACTGCTCAACTGCAGCTGTTGCCCTGAGACATGTCTGGAGAGTCTTGTATTCGCTCTCAGACCAGGGAAGCTCAGCAAGAGCCTCGATGTTAGCAACCGCCTGCTTTGCGGAAGGTCCGAGAAGCGCCATCATCTCGTTAGAGAAGTCTACCTGGAATTCCTTATCGCTGTACCAGTCGATGAAGTCCCAGCCCTCTTCCATATTCTTACAGCCCTTAGGCATGATGATACCGCTTATCGCTGACATTACAGTATGGTCTACCTCGCCGGTCTCCTCATTGAGAGTACCGGGAATCTGGTAGAAGCTCCAGAGACCTGCGATTTCAGGTGCGAAGATGGTGAGTGAGTTATAAAGACCGTAGTCGCTTATAAGGATAGGCATCTCACCTGTCTTGAAACGGTTCTGAGCATCATAGGAAATAGGAAGTGAATACTGTGTAAAGAGGTTACACATATATTCAAAGGCATCAAGTGACTTATAGTCATCAAGGTTTGTTGCCATACCTTCGTTCTTCCAGTAGTTACCGCCCTGCTGATAGAGGAATACGTTGTAGTCCTGAGTCATACCGATCTCCATATTGTTAAACTGGAGAACAGGTACCATTGACATGAGTTCATCCCATGTTTCGGGAACCTCAAGACCAAGCTCTGTCAGAATATCATCTCTGCAGAACAGCACAGCGCAGCTCTGTCCGACAGGAACCGCGTATGTTGTGCCGTAGAGAGAAAGAGGAATCGTTGCAGAGTCAGCAAATCTTGCCATTACTTCATCGAATGTATCATAATCATTAAGAGGAAGGATAGCACCACGGATCGCCATCTCGATGGGGTTAGTCGCGTCGATTGATACGTCGGGACCAACGTCAGCAAGAATAGAGGGAAGAAGCGCGCCGCCTGCTGTAAGGCTGAGCTGTACCTTTGTTCCTGTCTCTGCGGTAAAGCCGTTATCTATAAGATTCTTAATGATCTGTGCCTGGTCACGACCGGAGGATGTCCATACCTGAAGGAGGACCTCATCCTTATCGCCTTCAACTGCGAAGGAGTCGTAGTCAGTTACAAAGCTTGCAGCGAACTTCTTGATCTCGAACCAAGCAGACTTCCAGAAGCCACCCTCTGCAGCCTTAGGCTCGGTTCCTGCGGGAACTATCTCGATATAGTCCATCTCAAGGAACTGAGCGCTCATGTCAGAGAGCCATGTACCAAGAGAGGAAACCCATGATTTAAGAGAAGAGAGGTTTGCAGCGATCTCAGTCTCGTCAGACGCCATTCTTTCAACAAGCACTGCTGCCTGCTCAAGAGTAGATGTTGTCTCAGACTTGATACCGCCGATGTCCTCAATATAGTCAACGAGCTGATAAAGCACTGTGGACTGGAGACCGAGGTCCTGAATAACTTCAGGCATTACTCTTGTAAAGCCGTAGTCACGGTACTCGTCCGCAGTTGCGCCTGTAAGCTCGAGGATTCTCATGTAGTCTTCGTTAAGGCTTGTGATAACGCCGTCTACCTGACGGATGATATCAGCAAAGGAGCCGAGAGCTACTTCAAGCTCGATCTCATATGTCTTACCCTTTTCGAAGTAGAACTCGAAGTATGTATCACCGTCGTTGAGGTAATCGTACTGGAACTCATTCTTATAGGGGAACTGACAGTTCTTTGCTTCCTCGAAGGGGAACTCACCGTTGATCTTGATGCTTCTGGATGTGTACATACCCTTGAGAGTATCCTGCATGAATCTGATACCGATCTGGTAGAGACCGGACTCCTCACACTTAAAGGAATATCTGATCCACTGACCGTTTGCGATCCACTTGTCCGCACCGATGGTGTTTCTCATGATTTTTGCAGCATCCTGAGGACTGGTGAGGGGAGATGAACGGTCGTACACGGGGTAGATAGTATACTGGGATACGAGATCAGGAAGCTCTGCCTCAAAGGTGATAGTGTCAGCCTTTGCGGGCTTGTAGCCCTTCTTCTCGTACTCTGCGCGAACATCCTCATACTTGGGGAGCTCCTCATAGGTGTAGATACCGACCTCAGAGATAGCAACAGAGTCACGAACAGCTTCGAGAGTTATGATGTTCTCGCCCTCTTCCATGTAGAACTCAAGGGGGATGGTGTAGTAACCGTCGTTATCCTTGATGGAATGCTCTGTCCACACATGGTTGAGCTTGGAAGCAGGACGAAGCTCGTTCTCTGTGATATCCAGATCAAACGCGCCCTCTCTTTCGCCGTTCTCGGAAAGATATTCGAAGCTCCATGTCTTATGGAGACTCTGGTATCTTGCTTCCTGATAAGGCGCCTTGCCGTTGAGCTTGAATACTCTTTCGATATCGGTAGTCTTATCTGTTACGGAGCGGTAAACGAAACGAACGCAGTAGAGACCTGCCTTAGGTACGTTTATCTTCCAGGATACGGATCCTGTTTCGCCCGTTACGATACAGTCAACACCGTCAAGTGTATCCTTCTCGATCTCGGCTGTGGTGTACTCTTCGTCGGTGATGTAATCCGTAGCGGCTACGGTTACCTCCTCGCCCGTACGAAGATCAGTACTGTAGTTATACTTTGACTTGTAGCTTTCATAGGGAATGAGCACGTACTCTCCGCTCAATTCCTGAAGGCTGACGTTTGTTCCCGCATCGTCCTTCGCTTCTTCAGCAAAGACAGGCAATGCGGAGCCAACAAGCATGACCAGCGCCAGTATCAACGCCAGAAGCTTTTTGGTCTTCGTGTTTTTCATAGAACCTTCCTCCTGCAATGAATAATGCCGTTTTTAGGCTACTCGACGGCCCTTCCGGCTCGCTGTTTTCGCAGCGCGCCCTTTCTCTGACATCGCCGCTGAGCTATGGGACAAAATACGCCTTTTAGTCCCTTTTGCATACAATTTATGATAACACAACGGCAGCCCCCTGTCAAGTTTCTACCTAACATATATGCAGAGGGTAAAAAGTCAAGAATCACCCCTGTTTTCAAGGGCTTTGAAGCTTTTGACGGATACGGCGATTTTTTGTACATTTTTACCCGTAAAACACCCTTTTTTATGGGTAACTTAAATTTACTTTTTATGCGGAATATACAGAGCAAAATCACATTTTCGTCACACAATACAGTTTTTTTGCTTTGTAAGGTAAATTATATTTACTTTATTTTAGCCCAAACTGCCCCCTTTTCTTTTGTATCAATCGCATAATGGCTGACTTGATTTTTGAACATTTTGCACAGTTTTTGGGTCGTTTTTTCTCCGTTTGTAACTATTGCCTAAAGTGTTAATAAATTGTAACTATTTAATATTAGAATTATGAATTTGTCGTTTTTTTCACGTTTACCGTCATAATTTTTCAGTTCATCTGAAAATACAGTTGCAAAGGCAAAAGCACTTTGGTATAATCAAGCTATGAAAAACGAACTACTTATCAAGCTTCGCGACGGACAACCTCTGTCACTCAGAGAGCAGATACTGCTGACTGCCACCCTCAGCTACCCTGCGATCCTCGCACAGCTCTCTTCAATCATTATGCAATACATTGACGCCGCCATGGTGGGACGGCTCGGCGCAGAAGCCTCCGCAGCCATCGGTCTTGTATCTTCAAGCACCTGGCTCTTTAACGGAGTGTGCTCTGCCGCAGTTACAGGATTTACGGTGCAGGCGGCTCAGTACATAGGAGCGAAAAACAATAAGGGCGCCCGCGGCGTTATGAAGGGAGCATTTCTTGTTGCTCTCGCCTTCAGCGTGCTCCTTGCTACCATCGGCGCTGCAATCAGCGGAATTCTCCCCCGTTGGCTTTCCGACGGCGCGGATATCTCAAGGGATGCGGGACTTTATTTTCTGGTATTTGCTCTTTCCCTTCCCTTCACTCAGCTGAATACCATATCCGGAGGTATGCTTCAGGCAAGCGGAAATATGAAGGTTCCAAGTGCCCTTCACGTGCTGATGTGCGGCCTTGACGTTGTTTTCAATATGCTGTTTATCTTTCCCGCAAGGGACTGGATGGGTATTACTCTCCCAGGTGCCGGGCTTGGGGTTATGGGAGCCTCCATCGGAACTGCCCTCTCCCACGTTACCGTAGCCATCATTATGACAGCATACCTTCTCATAAAATGTCCCGAATTTAATCTCCGTCACCGCGAAATCGCTCCCTTCACAAGAGATCAGCTTACCCGCGCCGTGAAAATAGGCCTTCCCATTGCCGCAGAGCAGGTAATAATGTGCTCGGCCTACGTTGCATCAACAAAGATCGTAGCCCCCATCGGCAGCGTTGCCATTGCGGCAAACTCCTTTGCCATTACGGCAGAGAGCCTTTGCTATATGCCGGGATACGGAATCGGAAACGCCGCCACTACCCTTATCGGTCAGTCTGTTGGAGCAGGCAGGCGGGATCTCACCCGTCGCCTCGGCTGGATAACCACACTTCTCGGCATTTCGGTCATGTCCGTTGTCGGCGTTGTTATGTGGTTCTCGGCCCCCTTTGTAATAGGATTTCTCAGCCCCGACCCCGAGGTAGTAGCACTTGCAACCTCAGTTCTCCGCATCGAGGTCTTTGCAGAGCCTATGTATGCCGCATCCATCGTAGCTCTAGGAGTTTTCCGAGGAGCGGGCGACACCTTTGCCCCAAGCTGTATGAGCTTTATCAGCATGTGGGCCGTTCGTATCTCTCTTGCCGCTATCCTGACCCCTCATTTCGGCCTTTACGGATACTGGATCGCAATGACTGTAGAGCTCGTGTTCCGCGGCGCGATCTTCCTTATCCGCCTTGCTCGCGGCAGGTGGCTTAAAGAAACAAAATCTGCTTAATAATCTAAAGGCTGTCGAAAAAGGCGCAGAACAAAAGCCGCAAAACATATAGTATTTAGTTAAGTGAAAAACGCAGTAAAAAAGCAGAAATCCGCCGATTATTTCGGCGGATTTCATTGTTAAATGCGGCTTTTTAGCCGCGAATTGTCCCTCTGTCGTACCTTTGTACGCCGACGACGGACAATTCACGGCTTCTGCATCCTTTTCGACAGCCCGATGTCAGCTTGTCGATACCTTTATCGA
>JAFQDC010000113.1 GCA_017416205.1 Clostridia bacterium
AACTTTAAACTATAGGAAAAAACATAATAAAGTATTGCTTACAACATTGCGTTTTTCATTTTCTAAAGTTTTTTGAGAGTGCAGAGAACTTTTTTACAAAAAAGTTCTTTGCATCTATCTCCTCGTCAAACCAAAATTTGACAAACATCAGTTTTCGTTTACTTCTTACACCTTGAGACTATATGCCAGCGCTGGCAATCTGCCTCGGGGAGAGAAAAATCGTATCCTCCGAAAATGCCAAGCACCTCAAAGCCTGCGCCCGAAAGTGCCGCCGTCAGCTCCTCTTTTGAATAGCACCTTTCCTTTACAGTCTCATCGCTTCTTCTCCAGAGCCCCGATTCCTCTTCCTCAAACACGCTGAGATAAAAGCTGCAGATTCCCTTTTTTCTGTCATACTCATTCTGCCAGCAAACGGTAACACCCTCGTCCTCAAGAATATAATCGTTATTTCCGTAAAAGCTCTCAAACTTATAAGGCGTATTTACGTCAAAAACGAAAAGCCCGTCGGGATCAAGATAATTATGTACGGTTTTGAAGCACTTTTCAATATCGCCCTTTCCCGTCAGGTGGTTGATGCCGTCAAGACAGCACACCGCCGCATTCACCGTGCCGTAAAGCTCAAAGCTTCTCATATCCTGTAAAAGCCACAGGATATCGTCTATCTCCCTGTCATAGCACTCGTCTCGGGCAACGGAAAGCATATCTATGGAAAGGTCCACTCCCGTCATATCGTAGCCCCTGTCGTGCAGGGCAAAGGTCATAGCTCCCGTGCCGCACCCGAGATCAAGAACACTCTCAACGTCCTTGCCGTATTTATTGAATATCTCAACGATAAAGTCCGCCCACGCCTCGTAGTCGGTCTCGCTGTTCAGTATATCGTATCCTCCCGCCAATGCGGAATATGAATCGTATGCCATAATGCTCTCCGTCTGTTATACGAATAATGAAATCATGTCCTCGCAAGCCGCGCCGTGGACGTATCTGCCTACGTCGGCCAGCGCATCTGTCAGCTCTTCTCTTTCAAGGGATACTCCTATAAGCTTGTTTTCAAGAGCTGAAATATCCGCAGAAGAAAAGAAATCTCCTCTTATGCTTATACTTTCAATGATACCCTTTTTGGCGCTGTAGCTTACCTCCACCTCGCCAAAGGGAAACCTTTTTCCGAGTGTCTTCGAAAACTCCGGGCTTTTTCCGAAGTTCCATTCCCATTTTGAATACTTTTCAAGGGACAGCTCTTCGATAGCCTTAATTTCCTCGGGAGCAAACCCCTCGGCACCCTTGCAAAGCGCCCTCGCAAAATCCTCCGCCCCTTCGGGACCCGTATATCCGTCAATATCCCGAATATTTGCAACGCGAGATCTTACGCTCTGTATTCCCTTTGCTTCGATCTTATCCGCCTTTACGTTGAGCGCTCCCTCAAGGGACGCCATATCCGCCGAGAAAAGAAGCGTTCCGTGATGAAGAAGCCTCACTCTGCCGTCGGCGCAATTGTGTCTGCACTGAGCGTTGCCCGATATCTTATATCCGCCTGCCTCGATATCGTTTCTTCCGTTTGGGTAAGCCTTGATACCAAAGGCGGCAAGGGCATCGGTCACCCTTTTTATGTAAGGCAAAAAGTCGATACCGCTTTCCTCGGGCGCATCGGTGATAAAGGAAAAATTAACGTTTCCCGTATCGTGAAAAACGGCTCCGCCGCCGGTCAGCCTGCGCACGATCTTAATACCGCTCTTTTCGCAAAAATCAATATTTATTTCACCGTAGGCATTCTGATTTTTACCGATTATAACGCTTTTTTCATTGCGCCATATCATAAAAATATCGCCCCGTCCCGCTTCCACCAAAAACTCCTCGCTCGCCAGATTAAAATAAGGGTCGGTACAGTCATTATAAATTATTCGCAATTCGCCATACCTCCTTTATTTTCAAGGGATTTGAGTTTTTGCCATTTGCAAAATATTTCTGCGCGCCGCGGTTTGTTCTGCAAATGCATAAAATTATATTATAACACTGTTATTATATGATCCACACATACATTATACCCTATTAAAGCCACATTTGCAACAGAGAAGAAAAACTTTGCTTGAAAGAAAGGAGAGTATATGATAAAATTAATATATACAAAAGGAGGTACACCCCAATGAACGAAACAATGAAAACTCTCACAGAAAGAAGAAGCTGCCGCTCATACAAAACGGAGCAGATAAAAAAAGAGGAGCTTGACGCAGTGCTTACCGCTGCCCTTTGGGCGCCTACGGGAATGAACCGTCAGCACACCCGCTTCGTCGCAGTTCAGGACTCCGAAACTGTAAAGAAGCTTTCCCGAATGAACGCCGCCGTTATGGGAAGCACAAACGATCCCTTTTACGGAGCGCCCTGCGTTGTCATCGTTTTCGGTGACGCTGACGTTTACACCTACGTTGAGGACGGCTCCCTTGCCATGGGCAATATGATGAACGCGGCCCACTCCCTGGGACTCGGCTCCTGCTGGATCCACCGTGCAAAGGAGATGTTTGAGTCCGACGAGGGCAAGGCCCTTATGGCTCAGTGGGGTATTCCCGAAGGCTACAAGGGTGTGGGCAACTGCATCCTCGGCTATATCGACAATCCGCCCGCAGAGAGACCCAGAATCGAAGGAAGAGTCAGAATTATATAGAATAACCCCGTTATTTGTAATATTTAATAATTAAATATTGTAAAGAAAACGAAAATTTGTCATCCGAATGCAGTTATTTTTTCATAAAACTATAGAAATATGAAAAAATATATGGTATAATGCAAATTGCGGTATGCTGTGCCGCGCTAAAACACGCTAGTCAAAATATATATTTAAATTTTGGAGGATTAGAACAATGGGAATTAAGTATGTTTACCTGTTTTCCGAAGGCGACGCTTCCATGCGTGAGCTCCTCGGCGGTAAGGGTGCAAACCTCGCAGAGATGACCAAGATCGGTCTTCCCGTTCCCCAGGGCTTCACAGTAACAACTGAAGCTTGTACTCAGTACTATGAGGACGGCAGAAAGATCAACGATGACATCCAGGCTCAGATCATGGAGTACATCGTAAAGATGGAAGAAGTAACAGGTAAGAAATTCGGTGATAAGGAAAATCCCCTTCTCGTATCCGTTCGTTCCGGTGCAAGAGCTTCTATGCCCGGTATGATGGACACAATCCTTAACCTCGGTCTTAACGAAGAAGTTGTTGAGACAATGGCAGCTAAAACAGGCAACGCAAGATGGGCTTGGGACTGCTACAGAAGATTTATCCAGATGTACTCCGACGTAGTTATGGAAGTTGGTAAGAAATATTTTGAACAGCTTATCGACGA
>JAFQDC010000114.1 GCA_017416205.1 Clostridia bacterium
CGCAAGGCGGCGTTATTCTTGAGATCATCGCTATTTAACGGCAACAAGTTGCCTACCCCCCCACCGTCAACTACGTTGACACCTTCCCCCAAGGGGGAAGACACAGTTTGATTGCTTCTTTTACCTGCAAAATCTCGGTATCCTTAATCCTTCGCTATCGTTCTGATATGCGGGAGCATATTGAATGCTCCCCTACGGACTTGCACAAAACGAATGCCTCCACTGACACCGCGAAGCGGTTTTAGGGGAGGTGGCATCGGTGCAAATTGAATTCACAACAGAGGATATCTTCGGCACCGATGACGGAAGGGTTAATTTATCTGCACGCGAACCTATGTGTCAAATATAGGGTTTCTTGATTTTTCGCTACCGTTCTGAAATGCGGGAGGATCATATCCTCCCCTACAGCGCGAAGCGCAGATCTTTCCTTAAATAAGAATTTCATATTCCCTTCGCTTATACTTGATTTATCCTGTCGAATATTATATAATAATATAATCACATAAAATGGAGTAACTATGGACAGAGTATCTAAAATCGATTATTATCTTGATATTGCAGAAACCGTTTCTGAGCGCTCCACCTGCCTTCGCAAGCGTTACGGAGCTATTATCGTAAAAAATGACGTTATCATTTCCACCGGCTATAACGGCGCTCCCCGCGGCCGCAAGAACTGTACGGATATAGGTAACTGCTACAGAGCTCAGCTCAATATCCCCCGCGGTGAGAGATACGAGCTTTGCCGCAGCGTTCATTCCGAGGCAAACGCCATTATTGCCGCTCCCCGCGATCAGATGCTTGGCAGCACCCTTTATATGTGCTGCACCGATCCCGAAACGGGAGCTATTGTTGGCAACATCTGCTCCTGCATGATGTGCAAGAGAATGGTCATCAACGCAGGAATTGAGAAGGTCATCGTACGTGAGGAAGATGGCGGATATACTGAGTTTGCAGTGGAGGACTGGATCAACGATGATGACAGCCTCTCCGGAAAGTTCGGTTATTAAAATGAAAAGATTTTTATCCCTTATACTGGCACTTACGATAGTTGCCGTTTCTCTTGCCTCCTGCAAAAAGGTAGTTAAGATGGAGTATACCGAGGAGGGAGACCTCCACGCTGAAAACGGCATCGTCTATAAATACGCACCTCTTGGCTACGAGCCCACGATGCAGGGAGAGGAATACGGCCTTATTGAGGGCGTGATGGAGGAAAAGCTTTATAAGATTGGCGATATTTCTCCCAAGGAGTGGCTTACCACCGAGTATGCGGGAAGCGCTACCCTTGTGTTTTATAATGCTGCCCTTATTCTTCCCACCCTTTCCGAAATGAAGTGTGATACCGTCTTTATCTGCGAGCAGGACGTGAACACCTATTCCGTAGCAACCGTTGGCGGCGAGGACTCAAAGGACCTTGACCGTGACCGTGAGGTCATCGAAAAGCTTGTTGAGGCAGTATGCGATACCGAGGCTGAAAACGAGATATGGCCCCGAGGGGATGCAAAGGAGACCTTCCGCCTTAAGATGTACTCTGCGGATTGGCCCGCCATCTACTACAGCCTTACCTATGCTGTGTGCTCAGGGGGCAACTACGTTTACGACAGAGTGACAAAGCGATGCGTAAACGTGGGAGAGCTTCTCACTCCCTATCTTGAAAACGAAGTTCTCGCTGACGTTGATGCCTGATGAAGATACTGAAAGAGAATTTTCAAAAAAGGGGCATTGCCCTCGGCCTTTGTGAGGAGGAGGACTGCCACGAGCTGTTTTTATGTGAAAGGGAATGCTTCCCCGGGGACTACTGGAGTGAGAATACCTTTCTTGAAAACATGAAAAATCCTGCCTGCAGGATGGTTTGCCTCTGTGATATGCAAGTGCCAAAAATAATTTCCTACAGCGTTTTTTATACCGTGGGAGATGAAGCCGATCTTGCAAATATCGCAGTCTTACCTGAACGCCGAAAAGAGGGGATCGGCGGTGCTCTTCTTGATGAAATTCTTGGAATTGCCTTTAGCGACGGGGCTTTCCGGATCTTTCTCGAGGTGAGAGAATCAAACGAAGCCGCTATCGGGCTTTACCGTTCCCGCGGCTTTGCCGAAATAGGCAAACGCAAAAGATATTACAGAAATCCAACTGAAGATGCCGTTCTGATGATGAAAGAGCGGTAATGGAGTCAAAAATGCTTATACTTGCTATAGAGTCCTCCTGTGACGAGACCGCCGCTGCGGTAGTCCGTATGAGTGAGGACGAAAGAACCATACTTTCAAATGTAGTTGCTTCTCAGGTGGAGACCCACGCCCTTTACGGCGGCGTAGTTCCCGAGATCGCAAGCCGCGCCCATATAGAGGCAGTTTCCGGAGTGGTATACCGCGCCGTTGAGGAGGCGGGAGTCAGCCTTTCCGATATTGACGCCATCGGCGTGACTTATTCTCCCGGACTTATAGGATGTCTTCTTGTAGGCGTGAATTTTGCAAAGGCTCTTGCATTCTCCCTTGGTATCCCCCTCATTCCCGTAGATCATATCAAATCCCATACTGCGGCGGCTTATTTTACGGATATTGAGCTTTGCGCTCCTTTTCTTTCCCTTGTAGTTTCAGGAGGACATACCTCTCTTTATTCCGTGCCCGAGCCCGATATATATGAAGAGATAGGCTCAACGAGAGACGACGCGGCAGGAGAAGCCTTTGATAAGGTGGGTCGCGTTATGGGCCTTAGATATCCCGGAGGTGCCGCAATGGATGCCCTTGCCACAGAGGGCTTTGAAAACAGAAGAAGCGGCGCGCGATCAAAGGAAGACCGTATCCGCTTCCCCTCACCTGCAATCAACGACGATACCTTTGACTATTCCTTCAGCGGCCTTAAGACCGCTTCGGTAAACCATATACATAATCTCAGGCAGAAGGAAGGCCTTTCGAAGACCGATCCTATCGACCGCGCCGAGATGGCAGAGATCGCATGCGCCTTCACCGAATGCGTGGTGGACGGTATCTGCAAAAAGCTCTCCCTTGCCATTGAGAAAACAGGATGCCGGCGCCTTGTGCTTGCAGGCGGCGTTGCGGCAAACTCTCACCTTAGAAACGGCATCAGAGCCCTTTGCGAAAAGAAGGGCGTTAAGCTCTATATGCCCCCTCTTTCCCTTTGCGGGGACAACGGAGCAATGGTGGGAGCACAGGCTTATTATGAGTATCTCAGCGGAGTACGCGGCGGAACAGACCTTAACGCGTTTGCCTCAGGCGAAGGCGCGGCCGCGGCTGCAGCCGTCAAAAAACTGTGAAAAATCGACAAAAACAGATTCTAAAATATAGTATTTCTCTACATTTCTGCAACTGATTAATTATAATTTGCAACTGACAAACAAAGTTCGCTTCCTTGCAAACGCCGAAAGAGTTTTCAACACACTTTTCAACAACGTGTGGAAAACTCAATGCTTTCAAGGGATTTGAGTTTTTTGCAATTGGAAAAATCACATAAGGCAACTGAGTATCAAGAAAATTCATAGCGGCACTTGCCGCACTTCAAAACTATGAAAAAGGAATTTTAAATATATGAAAATAAGACCCATAATCGAAGGTCAGTGCGTAATAGTACCTTCGGCTCCCGTAATGTGCAGGCTGTCGGAGGCGGGGGGCACGAGACTTAAGGTCCTTCTGTATATCCTTGCGTCTCCCGAGTTTGATCCTGCAGAGGCGGCTGAGGCGTTAAACATAACTCAGAAAAGCTTTAATGCGGCAATTGAATATTGGGTAAAGGCGGGAGCGATCGAATGTGACGGTCTTGCAGTAAAGGCCACGCCAAAAAAGGAAACGAGGACGAAGGACGAGGAAAAGGTTTCCGACAACGTGACCGTAAAGCGCCCGAAGGCTCTTTCAAGAGCGGCAGAGCTTCCGAGATATTCTGCAGATGAGGTGGCAACTTACGTAGAGGAGCACGATATCGGTGATCTTCTTGCTGCCTGCCAGCAGTATATGGGAAAGATGTTCAATACGGCTGAGATCGAGACCGTTGTGGCAATGCTTGATTATCTGAAGCTTGAGCCCGAATACATAATGCTTCTTTTTGCCCATTGCGAAAAGATGAATAAAAAGTCCATTCGCTACGTTGAAAAGCTAGCAATCGGATTTTTTGATAAGGACGTTCTCGGATATGAGGAGCTTGATGAGCACCTTAGAATGATCGAGGCGGCGGCCCGACTTGATAAGCCCTTGAAAAAGCTTTTCGGGGTGGGCAGAAGAGCTCTCACTCAAAAGGAGAGCGAGGCCTTTGAGCGCTGGGTGGGCAAATGGCAGATGCCTCTTGACGTAATAGAGAAGGCATATGAGATAACCGTTGAAAATACGGGTAATGCTTCCATTCCTTATTGCAACGCAGTTCTCGAAAGATGGTTTGCTTCCGGATACAGGACCGTTGAAGAGGTAGAGGCCGGCATTACAGAGTATAAGCACGATAAGGACGGGGCAAAGGACAAGAAGGGAAGCTTTGATACGGATGATTTCTTTGAAGCGGCCCTCAGACGCTCTTACGGCGACGAGCTTTACGACAGCGTTTTGAATAAGAAGTGAGCGAATAAAAATCGAATTTGGGATTGCTGAAGAGAAGACAGAACGATGTTTGTAGGAGGATGATATCCTCCCCTACAATAAAACGAGCGATCCTCCGTAGGGGAGCATTCCATATGCTCCCGCACATCAGAACGGTAGCGAAGGATTTGGAATACCGTTATTTTGCAGTAAAAGAAGAGATTAGATTATGCCTTCCCCCTTGGGGGAAGGTGTCAACGTAGTTGACGGATGAGGGGTAGGCAACTTGTTGCCGTTAAATAGCGATGATCTCAAGAATAACGCCGCTTTGCGGCTACCCCTCACCACCTGCCTCCGGCAGGAGCCTCCCCCCAGGGGGAAGCCTTTGGTATAAGTCGCCCTTTGACCTGTGCATCAAACCCCGTTTCGGTTCGCGTGCCACATTGCACCTCCACTTCTCAAGACCCGCAGGGTATTGTGAAGGGGAGGGGGACCGCCGCGAAAGCAAACATGTTTGCAAAGTTAAATTTAGTCGGGGCGGTGGAAGGGTTGTACATCGGCACGATAACAAAAAACCAAGAATCCCTACATTTAATACATAGGTTCGCGTGCAGATAAATTGACCCTTCCGTCATCGGTGCCGAAGATATCCTCTGTTGTGAATTCAATTTGCACCGATGCCACCTCCCCTAAAACCGCTTCGCGGTGTCAGTGGAGGCATTCGTTTTGTGCAAGCC
>JAFQDC010000115.1 GCA_017416205.1 Clostridia bacterium
CCTTACATAACCGTTCGTTTTTTAGTGAAATATTCGGCTTACGCCGAATGTGAAATAATTTCCATGCTGAAATTGTGAAATATCTCCCGCCGCCTACGGCTCCGGTCGATGTGAAATGAAATTTGCCCACATTCGCGCCAGCGAATATTTCACATTTGCGGAGCAAATATTTCACAGCGAAGCTATTTCACTTGCCCGAAGGGCAAATTTCACTGAAAAAAGCCAAGTCGAAAGACTTGGCTTTTTTCTGGCAGGGGCGCAAAGACTCGAACTCTGGACATGCAGTTTTGGAGACTGCCGTTCTACCAACTGAACTACACCCCTATTCGGCCGCTGTTGCGACCTTGCCTATTCTACCACATCGTTATTCATTTTGCAATATGTTTTTTGAAAAAAATTAATATTTTTTTGTTTTTGTGCATTCTCGTTGGTTTCATCCCCTTTTTTGACATATTTTTTTGTCAAATTTCATTTTTATCACCTTTTTTATAAGAAAGCTCTTGACTTATGGGCTACTTTGTTGTATGATAATCACATCAAATCACTTTAGTAAAGTAAAGCGATAAATTGCAATGAACGAAAGGACGCAAAGAATGAAGATCACAAAAATTATTGCACTCACTCTTGCCCTCGTAATGATGGCTTTACCCCTTGCAGCTTGTAAGGGCGAGACTGAAAAGAAGTCCGACCTTGAATATATCAAGGATAAGGGCACCCTTGTTATCGGTATGACGGAATATAAGCCTATGAACTTCCTTGATGAGAACGATCAGTGGACCGGATTTGACACTGAGTTTGCTTATCTTGCAGGCGCACTTCTCGGTGTTGAGGTTGAGTTCGTTGAGATCGACTGGGACAACAAGTGGAGTTTCCTTGAGGCTAAGGATATCGACTGCGTATGGAACGGTATGACCCTTACCGATGAGGCTAAGGAAAACGCTCTTTGCACAGACACCTACGTCCTTAACGCTCAGGTGGTTGTAACAAAGGCTGAGAACGCTGACAAGTATAAGGATGCAAAAAGCCTTAAGGATGCATCTGTTGCGGTAGAGTCCGGCTCTGCGGGAATGTCTGCGGCAGAGGCTGCCGAGCTCACTGTCGTTGAGTATACCTATCAGAGCGATGCGCTTATGGCAGTAGAGTCCGGCAAGGCTGACGCCTGCATCATCGACGTTACCATGGCAAACGCAATGACAGGCGAGGGCACAAGCTACGAAAAGCTTACCACAACCTTCTCCCTCACGGAAGAGGAATACGCCATCGCTTGCCGCGAGGAGTCCGATCTTTGCGAAAAGCTCAATGAGATCATGGCAGACCTTATTGAGGACGGCACTCTTCGTGAACTTGCAAAAAAGTACGAGCTTACACTGGTTGCAGATAAGAAGTAATGAAATATTTGAAAGCAGAGGGTGTCCCCCTCTGCTTTTGGAGTAGTTAGGTTTTTTATGGAAATGTTTTTTGAAGTTACTCTGAAGCTGTGGAACGGCTTTTTGACCACTCTGCAGATCTTCGGTCTGACTCTTGTATTTAGCCTTCCCTTGGGACTTATTCTGAGCTTCGGCTCCATGAGCCGCTTCTATCCCTTGAAGTGGCTTGTTAAGGTCTTTGTCTGGATCATTCGCGGAACGCCCCTTATGCTCCAGCTCATAATCGTTTATTTCGGCCCCGGACTCCTTGCAACGAGTATGGAGCGGGCGGGAATTACTAACGTCTTTTATCACATTGCAGACTATCTCAATTCCTTCTCCCCTCTTGTGGCAACGGTGGTGGCATTCGTTATAAACTATGCCTGCTATTTCTCCGAGATATACCGAGGCGGCATCGAGAGCATCCCCCGCGGACAGTACGAGGCGGGACAGGTTCTCGGTATGACGAAGACACAGATATTCTTTAAGGTAATTCTCCTGCAGGTAATAAAGCGCATAGTTCCCCCTATGTCAAACGAGATAATCACCCTTGTAAAGGATACGTCACTTGCCCGTATCATCACTTGCTACGAGATAATCTGGGCAGGTCAGAAGTTCATAAAGTCTGAGGGACTTTTGTGGCCGCTTTTCTATACGGGAGTGTTCTATCTCATATTCAGCGGCATCCTTACCCTGCTGTTCGGATATATTGAGAAAAAGCTTTCTTATTTCAAGGCATAAAAGGGAGGGATTTGCATGAAGATACTTGAAGTTAAAGATCTGAAAAAGAGCTTCGGTAAGACCGAAGTTTTGAAGGGCATATCCTTTTCTATTGAAAAGGGAGAGGTGCTGACGGTTCTCGGCTCATCGGGAAGCGGTAAGACCACTCTTCTCCGTTGCCTGAACTTTCTTGAAACGCCGGGCAGCGGCGAGATAATGGTGGCGGGGAAGGAAATATATTCGTCAAATGCCGAAAAGAAACTGACGGATAAAGAGATACGTGAGAGAAGACTGAATTTCGGCCTTGTATTCCAGCAGTTCAACCTGTTTCCTCAGTACACGGTGCTGAAAAATCTCACATTGGCGGCAAGGCTTGGAGCAAAGGAAGGACCTTTTAAGAGATTACCAAAATCGGCAAGTGCAGAAATTGAAAAGAGGGCGCTTGAGATACTTGAAAGCGTAGGTCTTCTTGAAAAGAAGGATGCATACCCCTGTCAGCTTTCGGGAGGACAGCAGCAGAGAGTTGCCATTGCGCGCGCCCTTATGCTCTCGCCAAAGATACTCTGCTTTGACGAGCCTACCTCAGCTCTGGACCCTGAGCTGACGGGAGAAGTGCTTTCCGTGATCAAGTCTCTTGCAGACCGCGGAATGACTCTGGTCATCGTAACTCACGAGATGGCATTTGCAAAGGAAGTATCCGATAAGATAATATTTATGGATAACGGTGTCATCGCCGCCGAGGGCACGCCCGAGGAGATATTCTCAGGGAGCGCCGGCGAGAGGATCAATAAGTTTATTTCAGCTGTTAGCTGAAATAAAATGAATAATGAATATTGAATAATTGATGAAGAAAACCGCCTTCGGGCGGTTTTCTTCATTTGTTTGCTCACTGCAGAAAACCACCTGCTGTGCAGGTGGAAAAAACAGCTTCCAGCGAGGGGAGAAGTAGACAAGAAAAAAACTCCTTGTTAAAATAGAAGTGGTTTGCCGACCACACAACTACAAAACAAGGAGGTCTTATCG
>JAFQDC010000116.1 GCA_017416205.1 Clostridia bacterium
ATGTCAAGCTCGTTGATAAGAAGCTCTTTTACCTTTTCAAACATTTTTATATTCTCCTTTAATTAATTACTTAACAAGAAATCTCTTGATCTTCTTAGAAAGAGTTCTCTCAAACTCATTCTTTCTGATCTCGAAATGATTGATGTGCTTATAAGGGGGAAGTGTACGGTTGATCTGCGCGATAGCTTCTTTCAGGATAAAGCTTACAGCTGTATCTGTAGTGCCTTCGCCCAGCACCTCGTAATCGGGAACGATAACAGCGGTGATCTCAACACCGTCGTCACCGTCTCTTCCGATAACAACACATTCTTTAACTGCAGAGATCTTGTAGAGGTAATCCTCAAGCTCTTCAGGATATATATTTTTACCGTTGGATGCGATAATAACGTTCTTGAGACGTCCGGTTATATAGATATAGCCCTTTTTATCAACAGTACCGATGTCGCCGGAACGGAACCAACCGTCTTCAGTCAGAACCTCCGCAGTAGCTTCCTCGTTATTGTAATAACCCATCATAACGTTTTCGCCCTTAATGAGTATCTCACCCTCATCGCCGATGCTGTCGGGAAGCTTTTCGATCTTAACCTCAACGCCGTTAACAGGCTGACCTACGGAGTTGAAGGAGACCTTGCCGGGACGGTTAACAGAAACGAGAGGAGAGCACTCGGTAATACCGTAGCCCTGAAGAACTGTGATACCGAAGGAATAGAAATCCTTAACGATCTGAGGATCAAGGGGAGCTCCTCCTGCAACAACGCTCTTAAGGTTGCCGCCGAAAACTGCGGTAATATCAGAGAACATCTTTTCTCTGATGTCAACACCTGTTTTAAGAAGAGCATCGCTGACAGCGATCGCTGTACGAACCTTCTTTTCTATGTCCTTACGCTTGATCTCTGCCCAGATCTTCTTATGAATAGTCTCAAGGAAGAGGGGCACAAGGATAACAGCGGTAGGCTTATATTCCTTAAAGTAGCGTGTAGCATATCTTACACCCTCACAGATTACTACCTTTGCACCGATGTTAGCGCCGGATATCTGTGTGGTTGAAAGCTCATATGTGTGGTGAATGGGAAGAACAGATACGAGAACGTCGTCCTTGTCGTACTGCATGGATGTGCAGCATGCGTTTCCGCAGGCTACGAAATTCTTATAAGAAAGCATAACGCCCTTGCTTGTTCCGGTGGTTCCGGAGGTGAAGAGAATAGCTGCCATTCGGTCAAGCTCGGATTCCTGCTCGTCGTATCTTGTGTCACCAGCCGCGAGAAGCGCTTCACCTGCTTCAATAGCGTCATATATAGGAATGATCTTATCGCAGTCGTTGTTTGTCTTTCCGATGATGAAGAAGCAAGAAAGATCAGGAAGGTTTGCGATCTCACCTTCTACCTTATCGGCAACAGATGATGTATATACGATTGCGCTACAGTCAGCGATCTTAATAAACTCAGTCATCTGGTCAGGCTCAAGCTCACGGTCAAGGGGAACTGCAACACCGCCGGATATAACAGCCGCATAGAATGCAACCATCCAGTAAGGGCTTGTATCACCGGTAATAGCGATTCTCTTGCCGTTAAGGCCTTTTTCATAAAGGAAAGTAGTAAAGGCCTTTACCTTTGCGCCGAATTCGGTAAAGGTAAGCTCCTTCATCTCTCCGTCTTCTTTGAAAATATACTGAATTCTGTCGTTATAAACTTCTGAATTTGTTTCAAGCATCTGCTTGAAATCTGTGATTTCCTTGGGCGGAACTGCAGGCTTGAGATTGTTATATGTTCTCATGTTTTTCCGTTTCTCCGGCAAGAAATGCCACTGCCACAGAGCCGGTGTTGGCAGGGCTTGATAATGATTATAGAATCACACCATACTGATATAATTATACAGTCTGTCTTTAATGTTGTCAAGGTTTAATAACACTTTTATATTTCTCAATAACGTAGTTAAACCAATATTATAAGACAGATCAATATGACAAAATATGGTTTGATTGATTATAACATTATTTGAATGTAAAGTCAATAGAAGTTGAGTAATCAACAAATAGATGAAAATGCTTAAATTTTATCAAATGAATTGTAAAATAACATTGACTTTCATCGAAAATACTGTATAATGTACTTGTTATAAAATTCAAAATTCAATATGCACGATTTTTGCATCTGTGCTGACAACACCGTCGAGGGCAAAGTATCGGCGGTGCTCCTCAAACATCCGGGCTTCAACTGTTATGCAGTAACGCGCGTTGCGCGTTCGGATGTTCACAAGCGTCAGTTCCGAACAGGAACCGTTAGTGCGTTTGCACTTTGAGAAACCGTATGCTGCAGCTATCAGCTTTTTTGATAGTTTGTAACACACTCTTTGCGGGGGCTGCGGTTAGGCGTTTGTGAGTTCGCGCAGAGCTGTAATACGGCTTTCGCGGTCTTGGCCGCAAAGGGGGATGCAAAATGAAAGATACTAATAAGCTCATAGAGCTCAAAGGTATTTCCGTCTCTTTCGATGGGGAAAAAATTCTTGACGAACTCGACCTTTCCATAGGTAACGGTGAGTTTGTAACATTGCTTGGCGCGTCAGGTTGCGGTAAAACGACCACGCTCCGAATAATTGCCGGTTTCCTTGAACCGGACGAGGGGGAAGTGTACTTTGATTCACAGTTAATCAATGGTGTTCCGCCTCACAAGCGTAAGGTGAACACCATTTTTCAGCGTTATGCTTTGTTTCCGCACTATAACGTGTTTGACAACATTGCGTACGGTCTGAAGGTTCGCCATTTGCCCAAGGCTGAAATTAAAGAGAGAGTAAACGAGATGCTAAAGCTCGTAAATCTTGAAGGCTTTGGTCACCGCCGTGTTTCCAAGCTTTCGGGAGGACAGCAGCAGAGAGTTGCAATTGCGAGAGCACTTATCAATCACCCGCAGGTTCTTCTTCTTGACGAGCCTTTGGCAGCTCTTGACCTTAAGCTTCGTAAGGATATGCAGAAGGAGCTTAAGAATATTCAGAAGGCTCTCGGTATTACATTTATATTCGTTACACACGATCAGGAGGAAGCTCTTTCCATGTCTGATACTGTCATTGTAATGGATGGCGGTAAGATCCAGCAGATCGGCTCACCTACGGATATCTATAATGAGCCTGTTAATGCGTTTGTTGCTGACTTTATCGGTGAGTCTAACATTATTGACGGTGTTATGCCCTGTAACTACAGAGCGCAGTTTGCAGGTCATACCTTTGACTGTCTTGACTCGGGATTTGAGCCTAACGAGCCTGTAGATATTGTTATCCGTCCTGAGGACGTTGATATCGTTCCTCCATCAAATGGAATGCTCACAGGCGTTGTCACAAGCGTCACATTCCTTGGTGTTCATTATGAGATCATAGTTGATATCTGTGGCTTTAAATGGATGATACAGACAACGGACTTTTGCGGTGAGGGGGAGACTGTCGGTCTTTCCATCGATCCTGATGCGATCCACGTTATGAAGAAGTCTGAATATTCCGGCCGTTACGGTGATTACAGCTCTTTCTCCGAGGAAATGGATACCATCAGCGATGCCGCTGAGGAGGAAGAAGATGACTGATAAGGCAAAGCGCATATCGGCAAATAAGCGGAAGGGAAAGAGTGTCGGCGCGGCACTTCTAAACATTCCGTATATGGTATGGGCAATGATATTCATTATCGTTCCTATGTTTATTGTCGCTTTTTATGCGTTTACCGATGCCGACGGTGCCTTTACTCTTGAGAACTTCAAGCAGCTCGGAGAGTATCGCGACAATATTGCGGATTCATTTATCTATGCATTCATAGCAACTGTTATAACTCTTCTTTTAGCGTATCCTTTCGCATACTTTGTAACAAAGTGTAAGGAGTCAACACAGAAGATCATTATGATGCTTGTTATGGTGCCGCTTTGGATGAATCTTCTTATCCTTACATACTCAATAATGAATATTATCGAGGCCAACGGTATTATCAATAATTTTCTTCAGATGCTTGGCCTTGAAAGATTGCAGATGATCAATACCCCCGGTGCCGTGATTCTGGGAATGATTTATAATTATTTCCCTTATATGGTTCTTCCTTTGGTTTCTGTAATGTCAAAGATCGATAATTCACTTCTTGAGGCAGCCTCTGACCTTGGATCGAACGCGGTTTCCCGTTTTGTCAGAGTTATTCTGCCTCTCAGCGTTCCCGGTATAGTTTCAGGTGTTACTATGGTATTCGTGCCCAGTGTGAGTACCTTCTATATTTCACAGAAGCTTGGTGGCTCCAGCGTTAATATGATCGGTGATATTATCGAGTCCCTCATCAACAAGGTGGCTACCCGCCATGTAGGCGCTATGCTTGCACTTGTTCTGATGGTAATAATTCTTGTCTGCATTATGCTTATGAACCGTTTCTCCGACGATGACGAAGGAGGTATGATAGTATGAAGCATATAGGACGTATCTATATGGGCATAATTTTTGCCCTTATGTATCTTCCTCTTCTTGTAATGGTGGTATTTTCCTTTAATGAGTCCAACAGTACGGCGAAGTTTACGGGATTTTCACTGTATTGGTACGAGGAGATGCTCAATGATACTGCGGCAATGGAGGCTTTGAAGAACACTCTCGTTCTTGCGGCCTGCACAACTGTGATTGCAACTCTGCTTGGTACAGTTGCGGCTGTCGGTATCTATAATATGCGCCATAAATGGCTGAGGACCGGCGTTCTTTCTGTAACTAATATACCTATGATGAACCCCGAGATCGTAATGGGTGTATCTCTCATGCTTCTCTTTGCATTTGTGGGAAGAATGATGGGTGCTGTTGAATCTCTCGGATTCGGTACAATGCTTATCTCGCACGTGACGTTCTGTCTGCCTTACGTTGTATTGAATGTGCTTCCGAAGCTCAATCAGACAGATCCTCACCTTGCTGAGGCTGCACAGGACCTTGGAAGTACACCCGTACAGGCGTTCTTTAAGGTGGTTCTGCCTTCCATATCCTCGGGTATAGTTTCAGGCGCGCTTATGGCGTTTACTCTTTCAATTGATGACTTTGTAATCAGCCATTATACAAGCGGAGGATATACAACTCTGCCTCTTCTCATATATAATATGACGAAGAAGAGAGTAACCCCTGAGATGTACGCTGTTTGTACATGTATTTTCATGTCTGTTCTGATACTTCTTCTTGTTATGAATATCTCACAGATCAGACAGTCTGCTAACAAAAATAAAAAATAATCTTCGAATTAAGAAAGGGAATGCAATGAAAAGATTTACATCTCTTATTCTTTCAATTCTTCTTGTTGTTTCACTTTTTTCATTTGTTGCCTGCGGCGAAAAGGAGCCTGAGGTAGATCCCACACTTCTTGAGGGATCTTATACAAAGGATTTTGCAGGAACTACTCTTAAGGTTTATAACTGGGGTGAGTACATTTCCGACGGTGCTGAGGGAAGCATTGACGTTGTTCGTGCTTTCGAGGAGGTAACCGGAATCAATGTTGAGTATTCTTATTACGATGATAACGAAACGATGTATTCCGAGCTTGCCAGCGGTGCCAGCTATTACGATATAATCATTCCTTCCGATTATATGATCCAGCGTCTTATCCGCGAGGATATGCTCGAGAAGGTTGACGTTTCAAAGCTTTCAAATTACAAGTACATTTCCGATGAATATAAGGATCTTTACTTTGACCCTGCAAACGAGTATTCCGTTCCTTACAATGTTGGTATGGTGGGTCTTATTTATAATACCACTATGGTAGAGAAGGCTCCCGACAGCTGGGAGGCACTTTGGGACAGCGAGCTGTCAGGTAATATCCTTATGTTCAAGAATCCCCGCGATTCATTTGCTATTGCTCAGCAGAGACTCGGTATTGATCTTAATACTCTTGATAAGGCTGAATGGGACAAGGCAGCTGAGCTTCTCAAGGAGCAGCGTGAGCTTGTTCAGTCATATGTGATGGATGAGGTGTTTAATAAAATGGAGGGCGCCAATGCAGCTGTTGCTCCTTATTATGCAGGCGATTTTCTTTCTATGCAGGAGAATAATCCCGACCTCGCATTCGTTTATCCCAAAGAGGGCGTAAACATTTTCTGTGATTCCATCTGTGTTCCTTCTAATGCTCAGAATTATGATGCGGCACTCCTTTTCATGAATTTCATGATGGAGCCTGTAATTGCACTTGCAAATGCTGAATATATCTGCTATGCATCACCCAATACAGCCGTGATCAATAATGATGATTATAAGTTTAAGGGCAATGCGATTCTTTATCCTTCAGAAGAGAATAAGCCCAAGACTCAGTGGTTCCATGATCTTGACGGCGACATTGTTGGATATTACGAAAACCTTTGGGTAAAGATAAGAAATTCATAATGAAAATAGCACCCATACATCAAAAGTGTATGAGTGCTATTTTTTACCATTCTAAAGTGCCGTCGCCACCCATTAGTTTTGTCATTTGCTCAATTTTTTCCAAAGGAAACGGTGGTAGTGAGACAGGCTTCATTGCAATAGACATAAGCTTCATAGGATTGTCGTCAGCGGCAATTCTATTGGAACTTAGTGCTCCGCAAATTTTGCATCTGTGAATAATTGCCCATTCTCCACCTTTTCTGACCCAAACAGCTACAGGTTCCATAATACCTCCGCAGTTTGAGGCACGATCTCCAGGTTCGATATCAAGATGTTTGCTCGAAAGACAATAGGGACAATGGTTTCTGTGTTTACTTCCGGCACCATCGGGAAAAACCTCATGCCCACAGAATTTACAAGTGAATATTTCCGTAGATGGATGGTTTTTGTAATAGTTCTTTTCAAATTCTTTCTTTTTGTTTTCGCGATTCATAAATTCACCTCTTAATTCTTTTTGTTATAACAAGAGGTCATATTATTTCGAATGATTCGCTGAATACTTTTTTTTGACAGAAAATACTTTTCGGAGAGTTCGCAATAGCTGGCGCCACCGTGATACTCTTTATATATCTGTGAATTCCGTTTTGCGTAGTATTCTTTAATTCCGCTTGCAGATCCCCAGTCATTTCTGATTGGAGACTTCTTGGGTATATAAAGTAACTTCCCATCAACATAATTCTGAATAAGTTTTAGTATATCCTCGGGAAGAACTTCTTCAGCTTTTATATAGCTCATTGCTGCCTCCTGTATGTTGATACAATAGTACGGAAAGCGAAGGCTATATAATTCAAATTACATAGACTCCGCTATGCAACAACAATCTCACTTTTCATCATAGATTAATTACTCATTCCTTTCTAATTTATCAGCAATATTGCAACGTTATTCTATCAAATTCCAATCAAATAAGCAACCTCAAAATTGGTTTTAAGCAAATATGTTCCAGCTTAAATTTGATGCAGATAGCAGAAAACACCTCCATTCGGAGGTGTTTTTCAATTAAAGCAACTCAGCTCTCAGCTCTTCTGCGCTCTTAGGACTGAGAAGAGCAGGGGGGATGTCAAATACTGTTTTGCATCCATAGTCACCCTTATCGTAAAGACGGGCGACGGCTCTTACGTATGCAACGATAACGGATGCTGTAAATTCAGGGTTTGAATCGAGCTTCAGACTGTATTCAATAACGTGGGAGTTTTCCTTGTTAAAGCCTGTTTTGCCCGTTCTGATAACGAAGCCGCCGTGAGGGATTCCGTCGTGGTCACGCTTAAGCTCTTCTGCAGAAATAAAGTGTACTGTTGTATCGTAATCTGCGAAATAGTTTGGCATTTCCTTGATCTCTTTTTCAATTCTTTCAAGATCCGCGCCTGCCTTTGCGACAACGAAGCATTCCCGCTTGTGCTTTTCTCTCGTGCTGAGCTCAGGTTCAGTTCCGCTTCTGACTGCGCTGAGCGCCTCTTCAACAGGGATCGTATATTGCTTTGCATCCATAACTCCCTCTATACGGCGGATAGCATCTGAGTGGCCCTGACTGACTCCCTTGCCCCAGAAGGTATAGTCCTTACCATCGGGAAGGATACAGCCTGCATAAAGTCTGTTAAGAGAGAACATACCGGGATCCCATCCAACAGAGATCATGGCGGTTTTGTTATTTGCCTTTGCAACGCTGTCAACCGCGGCAAAATGCTCAGGGATCTTTGCGTGAGTATCAAAGCTGTCAATTACGCAAAAATGCTCGCAAAGGGCAGGGGTCTGGCGGGGAAGATCTGTTGCGCTTCCGCCGCAAAGGATCATAACGTCTATCTTGTCTTTATATTCAAGTACGTCATCTACATGAACTGCAGAAACTCCGGGAGTGTTGAGCTTTAATGTGGCAGGGTCTCTTCTTGTGAAAACACATACAAGCTCCATATCGCTGTTTTGTCTTATAGCGCTTTCGATACCGCGGCCAAGATTGCCGTAGCCGTATATACCTATTCTTATCATAGATCATAACCTTCTTATAAAATTGATGCTATTATTTTACTCCCGAAAACGTGTTTTGTAAAGATAAATATCTTAAAAATTTTAAATACTGATTTATTTATGTGTATCTCTTGTAAAGATTTAAATTGTATTGTAAAATAAAAAAGTCGGAGGTGTATTATGGGAATAATTTTCAATATACAGAGATATTGCTTGCATGACGGAGATGGTATACGAACAAATGTGTTCTTTAAGGGGTGCCCACTTCGCTGTTTGTGGTGTCATAATCCCGAGGGACTTGACTCAACGGTTTCTGTATCCTTTTCTAAGGATAAGTGTACGGGATGCGGCTCCTGTCTTGCTGTTTGCGGCGGCAGAAGCCTTGTGGACGGAAAGATAAGCATTGCAAGGGATGTTTGCACAAAATGCGGCAAATGCGCTGAGGTCTGCCTTGCAGGAGCAAACGAGCTGATCGGTAAGGAAATGACTGCGGAGGAGGTAATGTCGCAGGTCAGAAGAGATAAAATGTTTTATAAGACTTCCGGCGGCGGTATGACTCTTTCCGGCGGTGAGCCTTCTATGCAGACCGACTTTGCTTTGGAGCTCATCAGCCTTGCAAATAAAGAGGGAATAGGCACATTTATTGAGACCTGCGGTATAGGTCCAAGAAGGTTTTACCGAGATGCTGCCGATATGGAGGCTGTATTTCTTTTTGATATCAAGTGTATCGATCCGGACAGTCATTTTGCTCTCACAGGTGTTTCAAACGAAAAGATACTTGACAATCTTCGTTATCTCTTTGACAGAGGCGCTGACGTTATAATACGACTTCCATTGATACCTCTTCTTAACGATACTGATGATGACATCAAACTTCTTTGTCAGTTCCTGAAAGAAAACGAAGGAAAGTACAGATACGCAGAAATAATGCCCTATCACACATTCGGAACATCGAAGGCTGAAAGACTTGGGGAAGACAGTAAATACAAAGCTAAAGATGCTACAAGTTACGATAAAGAAAATTGGGTCAAGAGATTTGCTGATTACGGTGTAAATGTAAAGCTTTCGCAATGATGAAAAAACTACCCGCTGCGATTTGCAACGGGTAGTTTTTATTGCTTACTGCAGAAAACCACCTGCTGTGCAGGTGGAAAAAACAGCTTCCAGCGAGGGGAGAAGTAGACAAGAAAAAAACTCCTTGTTAAAATAGAAGTGGTTTGCCGACCACACAACTACAAAACAAGGAGGTCTTATCG
>JAFQDC010000006.1 GCA_017416205.1 Clostridia bacterium
GTTCGATACACTCACCTCGATACTCTCCTTGTTTTAGTTACGTCGTTGAAAAAACGATACTCAATCGTTTTTTCTGCCTCCTCCCCGAAAAACTTCAAAAAAGGGATTAATTAGTTGTCTATAGGTATACTTTGTCATTCTATATTACCCATAGTTTGAAGTTTTTTGCGGAGCTTTTTTACAAAAAAGCGACATATAAACCCTAATTTGTCTATTAACTGAATTTTCTATTTTCTTTTAGATCTGAAAACAAGAGAAGCGCAGAGGCCGAACACGATCGCCGCCCCTATTCCTGCAGAGGCGGCAGTAAGTCCTCCTGAGAAAACACCGAGAAGCCCCTTTTTATCAACAGCCTCCCTTATCCCTTCAGATATAAGATATCCAAATCCCGTAAGAGGTGTTGTGGCGCCCGCCCCCGCAAAGTCAACGAGAGGCTTGTATACTCCGATACCTCCGAGAAACACACCCATCACCACGTAGAAAACAAGAATACGCGCCGGGGTAAGCTTAGTTTTATCAATGAGTATCTGAGCGATAATGCAAAACCCTCCGCCTACTGCAAAGGCCTTGAGATACGGTAATATAATATCTGTCACAGCTTTTACTCTCCGTCCTTCAGCTTTCTTCCGTTTATCCTCACAAGATGGGCAATCCCCATAATGCTCTCCCCTTGCTGGAGGCTCATTGTGTTCATAAGAGCCCCCGTTCCCACAAAGACCACAGAGGAAAGCTCCCCGCGGCGAATATTGTTTAAAACCGACGAAGCAAGGACTGTAGCGCTGCAGCCGCAGCCGCTGCCTCCTGCGTGCTTGTCCTGCCCCTCCATATCGTATATCATAAGTCCGCAGTCAGCGTGAACGTCATCTATTTCCCGTCCGCGGGCGGCCATTATATCCCTGAGTATCTGCGTGCCCTCGTATCCGAGGTCTCCCGTCAGTATCATATCCGGCATCATTCCGCCGTCTTCAAAATACCTGCAAAGAGTATCTGCAGCCGCAGGCGCCATTGCGGCTCCCATATTGTTTGCGTCATTCACTCCTGCGTCAACTATCCTGCCGGGGAGCACCTCACATATTTCGGGAATGAAAAGATCTTCCTCCCCCGCCGCGCGGATAGCATCCCCAACATCACAGCTTACCGCAAACGCTCCCGCTCCCGTTACGGTCCACTGAGAGGTGGGAGGCCTCTGGCCACCGTATTCAAGGGGGGATCGAAATTGGCGCTCAGCCGTTGCATAATGGCTTGATGCAACGTTCAGGCACCTGAGGGAATATGCGCTTGAAAGCAGCGCCGAAAGGAGAAGCCCCTCTGCCGCAGTTGAGCAGGCGCCGTATAGTCCCAAAACGGGACATTCAAGCTCCCGTATTCCAAAAAAGGAGCCTATACATTGATTGATGAGATCCCCTGCGAGAACTGCGTCCGTATCGGCATCTGTAAACAGCGCCTTTGAAAAAGCCTTGCTCACTGCAAGGCGCACAAGCTCAGATTCTGCTTTCTCCCAGGATTCCTTGCCGAAGGTGTCATCTCCCCGCACCGCAATATCAAATGAGGCTCCAAGGGGCCCCTCACTTTCCTCATGGCCAACGCAAGCAGCGCTTGCAACGATATAGACAGGATCTTTAAGCTTATATATCCCCTTCATAAAAACCTCTTTTTTAAATTATTATGCCCAACATCCTGCCCATAATACAAAAATCCCCTATGAAGAGCTTTCTTCATAGGGGATACAGCTTGTCGATAAAATATCGACAAGCTGACCTCGGGCTGTCGAAAAGGATGCAGAAGCCGTGAATTGTCCGTCGTCGGCGTACAAAGGTACGACAGAGGGACAATTCACGGCTAAAAAGCCGTATTTAACAATGAAATCCGCCGAATTTTTTGGTGGATTTCTACTTTTTTACTGCGTTTTTTCACTTAACTAAAAATTATATGTTTTGCGGCTTTTGTTCTGCGCCTTTTTCGACAGTCTGAATCCCCTATGAAGAGCTTTCTTCATAGGGGATAGGTTTTATTTCTTTCTCCAAAGACCTCTTGAGAAGAGAAGTATCATTGGGAACAGCTCAAGTCTTCCGAGAAGCATTGCAAAGGAAAGAATGAGCTTTGAAAAAAGCGAATATTCCGCAAAGTTTGCACTGGGGCCCACCGCATCAAATCCGGGGCCTATATTATTAAAGCAGGCCGCAGTTGCGGAGAAGTTGGTTTCAATAGAAAAAGGCTCAAATGCAAGAAGCAAAAATATTGCCGCAAAGCAGAACATATAAAGAGAGAAATAGTTTGCCGCATTTTTAAGCGTTGCGCCATCCACCTGCTTTCCGTCAATCTTTACTACGTTGACGGTGCGTGGATTGAGAAGATGGCGAAGCTCATTTCTGCACATTTTAAAGATCAGGATTATTCGGGACACCTTAAGACCGCCCGCCGTGGAGCCTGCACAGCTTCCCATAAACATAAGAAGAAGCAGTATAGTCTTTGAAAGGCCGGGCCACAGGTTGAAGTCTACGGTGGAATAACCCGTTGTGCTGACGATGGATGCAACCTGGAATGCAGAATTGCGTACAGCCTCAGCCACACTTCCGTACATTGAGTAGATATTGAAGGAGATCACAGCAATTGCTGCAAATACTGTACCGAGGTACACCCAAAGCTCTGCGTTTTTTAAAACAGCCTTGAATCTGCGGATAAGGATCAGATAATAAAGGTTAAAGTTAATGCCGAATAATATCATAAACACGGCAATTACCCACTGACAGTATGGCGAATAGCCTCCAATGCTGTCTGCCTTTACGCCGAATCCTCCCGTGCCCGCAGTGCCGAAGGAATGAACCACGCTATCGAAAAGAGGCATTCCGCCGAAAAGGAGCATTATTATCTCAACCACGGTAAGTGCGATATAAATAAGATAAAGCACTCTTGCCGTATCCTTGGCTCTGGGTACAAGCTTTCCGACAATGGGGCCGGGCACCTCTGCTCTCATAATATGAATAGACTTTTCAGAGGAGCCTGAAAGAATAGCCATATAGAAAACAAGAACTCCCATACCGCCTACCCAATGGGTAAAGCTTCTCCAGAATAGCATACCGTGAGAAAGGGCCTCAATGTTTGTGAGAATAGATGCTCCCGTAGTGGTGAATCCGCTGACGGTCTCGAAAAACGCGTCTATATAATTGGGGATCTCACGGCTCAAAAAAAACGGAAGCGCACCGAAAAGGGACAGGGCCACCCATGATATTGCAACGATGGCAAAGCCCTCTCTGGCATACATTGTTTTATTATGCTTTCTGAGAAAGAACATCAAGGCGCCGCCCACAAGGGCTGTTGCCGCCAGGGTTATAAGAAAAGCAAATACGGTGGTTTCTCTGTATATCAAAGATACTATAAGGGGAAGCACCATTAGCGCCGCCTCGATCAGAAGAAGCTGACCAAGGGTAAAAAATACCATTTTACGATTCATACAGCACCTTATTTTATAATATCCGCAAGGTCATTCATTCTCTTACCTGCGGTAAGGATAACAACCTTGTCTCCGGGTAGGATAGTATCATTACCCATTGGAATGATGGTTTTTCTGCTTCTGATGATACCTGCAACCAGGGTATTGGGCTTTAGGCGGATATCCTTCAGGGGGATACGCACGTATGAGGGATCATCCTGAGCGTCAAACTCAAGGGCCTCCGCCTTTCCGTCCATAAGCTTATAAAGGGTCTCTATCTTACTGCCGAGAGAGTTTTTTAAAGCTCTCGCAAATCCAACGAAAACGTTTGAGGATATCTTTCTCGGAGAAACTACTGTATCAAGGCCCATTTTCTCTGCGATAAGGGCAAACTCATCACGGTTTACCTTAGGGATCACCTTAGGCACGTTCTTTGTTGCGGCATAGTAGCAAAGAAGGATATTTTCCTCGTCCATTCCCGTGAGAGAAAGGAATGCATCCGTATTTTCAAGGCCTGCCTCAAGGAGAAGATCCTGATTTGCACCGTCACCGTTAATGACAACGGCTCCGCGAAGGGCATCGCTCATCTCGTTACAGCGCTTCATATCCTTTTCAATGATGGTAACGTTGCTTCCGCCCGCAAGAAGCATTTTTGCAAGATAGAAGCAGGTTCTTCCCGCCCCCACTATCATAACGCTCTTTGCCTGCTTCTGAGTGGTGCCAATGGATTTAAGGAGCTTATGAAGCTCCGTGGGAGATGCGGTTATACCGATCTTATCACCGGGTGAAAGCTCAAAATTACCGTCGGGGATATAGACCTTATCATCTCTCTGAACTACTCCCACAAGGTACTGGCCGGGATACTTCTTTCTCATATCCATAAGGCGCAGACCTGCAAGGGCTGACTCGGGCTTTAAGCGAAGCTCTATCATCTCAAGATTTCGACGCGAGAAGGTCTCAACGTTTGCGGCGCTGGGAAGCTTTAAAATATTAAAAAGCTCTCTTGCCGCAAGATAATCGGGATTAACAGCTCCCGCAAGATCAAGATGAAGGCGCAGAAGGCCGAGACTCTGATCGTTATATTCGGGGTTTCTTATACGGGCGACCGTATACTTCGCACCCATCTTTTTAGCTATAAAGCAGGAAAGCATATTGACCTCATCGCTTCCCGTAAGAGCAACGAAAAGCTCTGCCTTATCAATGCCTGCCTCGTTGAGGGCATCGCTGTCTGCAGCGTTTCCGCATACGGTCATGGCGTCAAAATTATCCGTGACCGCATCAAGCGCTTTTACATTCGTGTCGATGGCGGTGATGCTGTGACCCTCCGCCGTGAGACTGGCAATGACGGTCGAACCGATCTTTCCGCAGCCTGCTATTACTATATTCATAAACAACCTGACTTTCTGATGCTATAAATTGTTTAAATTGACTATACACATTCGGTAACCCTCAGTATAGCACAAATACGACCCGCTTTCAACAGTATTTGCAAATTTGTTTTAGTTTTATCAGATTATTTTGATGTTACAAAAAGCAACAACCGCACATTTAAGCTCTGTGCGGCTGCAGTTTTATTAAAGACTTGAAAAATACTCGGGGAAATCGACCACAACGTTCTCGCTTCTTGATTTTTCTGCCGCGAAAACAATGGAATGGTTATAATAGGATTCTGAAATATCGGGAATGGAATTACCGGTATATTCACCCTTCAGATATTCATAAACCGTTGCAACGATGCCCTCGTCACCGCCGCCGTGTCCGCCATTGACTCCGTCGGTACCGTATATGTCAAACTCCTCATAGCTCTTTGTATCGTGATAGTAAACGCTGATTGGAGAGCCTGAGTCAAGGGCTGCGCGTATCTCACCCTTTGTTCCCATTATATGAATATGTCTGCCGCCTGCATTAAAGGCGTTCATTGAGAACGTAACGGTAACGTCATCCTCGAAAAGCATATTGACGGTCTGATGGTCAACGACGTCGTTGTCGCAACGGAAAACGCATTTGCCGTACTGGGTTTCCTTTATTGCCTTTTCTACCATTTCATCGGTATGATAAACGTGCTTTGTTGCCGCTCCTCTGAACCAGCCGTTTTCCTTATCATCGTAGTAAAGCTTTACGGCGTTAAAGGGGCAGGTATCGTATTCGGGGCAGCCCTGATAGCAATACTCGGGAGCGCCCTCGGGGGCATTCTCCTCTGTGAAATATGAAAGAGTACCGAAGGACTGTACCTTCTTGCACTTTTTCTGAAGGAGCCACTGGAGAATATCTATATCGTGGCAGGATTTCTGCAAAAGCATATTGGAGCTTCGCTCAACGTTTCCCCAATTTCCGCGCACAAAGCTATGGCTCTGATGGATAAATCCAACACACTCCTCGTGGTTTATGGACATTATCCTTCCCACCTTGCCGCTGTCAATGATCCTTTTAAGGCAAAGGAACACGTCGGAATAACGAAGTACAGTACATATGATAACGCGCACGCCCTTCTCCTTTGCAGCCGCGTGAAGCGCCGTGCACTGCTCCTGTGTTGGCGCAATGGGCTTTTCGAGCATAACGTCATATCCAAGCTCGATCGCCTTCATTGCAGGGGCAAAATGATCCCTGTCCATAGTAGCGATAAGGCAAAGATCTGCGATCTTGCCCTTTTCAAGAAGAGGCTTCCAGTCAAGAAAGCACATTTCATCGGGAACGGAATGTTTCTCCTTTACAAATTCGCGTCTGTTTTCAAGGGGCTCTGCAACTGCGATGACCTCGTATCTGTCAGAAAAATGATCGTGCATTATGTTGGTATATCTCATACCGCGGTCGCCCGCACCTATAAGAATGACCTTGAGCTTTTTCATACCTGATTCTCCTTTGAGAAATATTGCTACCCCTATCATAAACCTCATTTTTCCGTTTTTCAAGATTATTTTGATTTTTTATACCGAACCTTGTTTGAATTTTTTATAACGGTGGGGACAATGGGATGGATTTTTTCAGAAAAGTTTCTGCATATTTCTGAATTATGGCAAAAAAAGCACATCTGCTCAGATGTGCTTTTCGCAACAGTATTTCATTATTTTTTGAGAAGAAGCTTCAAGAGCTTTATCTGCTTATAATACGCAAGGTTACAAACTATTTTCAGCTTCAAGCCCTTTTTTCTATAATAAACGTTTCTTCTCCATTTCGGGAAGCTGTCTTTCATAATCCCGGCGATCTTTTTTATATCCTCGCGTCCCTCTTCATAATCCAGATAACGATACACCGCAAGATGAAGAAGATGCTCTATATACATATACTCAATGATATCCTTATATTCGGGAGCTTGAAAGCTCTTTTTCAAGGATTCCATTACATAGTAGATGCTGGCAAGCTTTTGCGTATACTTTTTCTGGCGCATAGTGGAGCCCTCATGGATAACATAGAAATAAAGCGCTTCACTGAGGTTGCCTATCTTATCGGTATACAGTGCGAGACGAGGGATCAGCTCAAGGTCCTCATAAATATAGCTTTCGAGAAACCTGAGACCGTTATCGGAAAACAGCCTTCTCTGTATCAGCTTATTACAGGGAGATGTCTCATTGAGAAGATACTGAGTTTTCGCATCATCGCATTTCAGGGAGCTATGATCGCACAGCGTGCGTTCTCCGGTGGTTTCGCTTTCCACCCAGAAATCAAAGCACACGATATCATACCCTCCCGCCATCGCACAGGAATATGCCTTCTCGCAAGCGGTGGTATCAACGTAGTCATCACTGTCAACAAAAAAGATATACTCTCCCCTTGCAACGTCAAGGCCACGGTTGCGGGCAGCCGACTGACCGCGGTTCTCCTGACTTATAGTCTTAATCATTTCAGGGTATCGCGCCGCATACTCATCAATGATAGCCTGAGAGGAATCGCGGCTTCCGTCATTTATGAGAATGATCTCAATATCCTTGAAGGTCTGACCCACAAGAGAATCAAGACACTTTCCAAGATCCTTTTCCGAATTATATACGGGAACTATGATACTTATCTTTTTATCCATAAAAAGACCTTACTTTCTGTTGATGGCTTTATTCTTCCATTTACCCAAACGGTAGAAGATCACCGTAAGAACTGCGCCCATTATCCATGAGATAAGGAGGGATATCTGTATACATTCCTGCTGACCGTTGGGAAGAGATTCCGTTCTTGTGAAAAATGAGATTCCGTATGCTATGGGAACGCGAAGAGCAATAGTGGAGATAAGAGATATCCACATAGGTGTAACCGTGTCTCCCGCGCCTCTCATAATACCGGAAAGGCTCTGAGTTACGGCAACGGCGATATAGCCCACCGCAAGGATGCACATAAGCCTGTAGCTGAGATCAACAAGGCTCTTGGTATCTGTGAAAACGCCCATGAGGGGCTTTCCGAGAAGCAGGATGATTCCCGTGATGACCGCAGAGCAGCCAACGGCCATAAAGGTTCCCTGCTTTGCGCCCTTGGTTACTCTGTCGTAAAGGCCTGCACCAACGTTCTGACCTGCATATGTAGTGAGGGCTGTGCCGAAGGAGAAATTGGGCATCATTGCAAATCCGTCAACTCGCATAACCACAACGTTTGCCGCAATAAACGCTTCTCCGAACTGGTTTGTCAAAGACTGGACCACAAGCATTGCAGATGAGAATATAGCCTGAGTAAGTCCCGAGGGGAGGCCGAGCTTTATGATAGTCATGGTATAAAGCTTTCGGGGCACGAGATACTTAAGTCCGAAATCAAGCTGCTCCTTCATTCTTGAAAGCTTCAAGAGACAAAGGGTTGCGGATACTACCTGCGCAATTATGGTAGCAAGCGCTACTCCCGCAACCTCCATTTTTACAACGGCAACGAAGAAGATATCAAGGCCGATATTGATTGCCGTTGCAACGAGAAGAAAAATGAGGGATGAGAAGGAATCTCCCATTCCGCGAAGCACTCCGCTGAGAATATTATAGTATGCCATACCCGCCATACCAATAAGGGAGATCATAAGATAATCCGTACACCAGTCAAGGATGGAGTCGGGGGTATTGAGAACAACGAGAACAGGGCGGATAAAGGGGGCGCAGACAGCAACAAGGATAACGCAGGCGATAGCCGTTACGGTTATACTGTTACCCACGGTATAAGAAAGGCTTCTTCTGTCGCGGGCGCCGAAGAACTGGGCAACCATTACTCCCGCTCCTGCGGAAATGCCGATGAAAAGCACGAGGAGCATATTGAGTATGGGCATTGCGCTACCAACCGCCGCCAAAGCATTGTCTCCGATATATTTACCTACGACGATGCTGTCAACGGTGCTGTAAAGCTGCTGGGCAATATTGCCGATAAGCATAGGAATGGTAAACTGAACTATGCTTTTCCACGGGGTTCCCATGGTCATATCTATTGGTGCATTGAGATTCTTTAACACTTTTTTCTTGCCTTTCCTTTGGTAGTTACTCTTATAAGTATAGCACAAAAATCTATTGAGAACAATACGTACAATACAATTTGTCTCAGACAAAGACTTTGACCTCGCTGAGCTTTTTCTTTCTTAGATAGAGCTTTAAGGGCAGGGTCAATCTGACCTTCAAGGCTTTTTCTTTACAAACGCTTACGCATTTAAGGCAGCGTATGCACTCCTTTGAAGGAGTCCTCTCCCTTCCCTTCCAGCACGGACATACCGCCTCGCACAAAAGGCAGCCCTTACAGTCCTTTGTGCGGCGAAGAGATACTCCGACGCGGCTTCGCCACTCGGGAGCCAAATCTGCAAAAAGGTCCTTTTTCTCACGCAAAAAAGATACGGAAGACGCTTTTCCCTCCCTTGCCTTTTCAATAAGAGGCTCAAGAGCCCAAAGGTCTGCAGAAGAGACTCCCTCCTCCTCGATATACGTGTGCTTTGCAGGTACAAAGGCTCCGCCGATAACCGTAAATCCATAATCATTTTCTATTTCATACAGCACGTTTCCATGATGCATACGTCCATAGGTGGCCACAGGAATAAGATACCGAGCAAGAAGGTTTGACAAAAAGCTCTTCACCCTCGCAGGAATATTCTGGCAATGAACGGGAAACACAACAAAAGCCTTTTCATATTCAAGACCTTCTCCGTCGCCATCCTCTATATTGAAGATATCCCATCCGAGAGCATTTGCAATATACTCAGCCACCGTTTTGCTCTGATCTGTATTTGAATAATAAAAAACGGCATTCATTCCAAAAAATATTCCTTCATTACACTGCATTCGGGTATTTCACAAAGAGAAAATCCAAGGGACTCGCGCATCTCTCTGAGCGCATCCTCTCTTGAAATATTTCCGTCTCTGACGGCAAGGGATATTTCAAGAGCGCTGAACGGGATCATAGAGCTTTCCATATTATAAAACCGCTTGAACTGAGAATGCTCCTTGCATTTTTCAATGCTACAGCTTGTGTGCAGTCCCTTACCGTCATTTTCAGGCATCACCCATCCGCACTCGCGAACTATGGTGTCCTTTATCCGGCGCCAGTCATATGTACCGCTCGAAACGTCATTAAGATCCACCTGAACAAATGCAGGAATATTTCCCGAAAGGGACGAGCGCCGCAGCGCTCTTTTCAGAGGCGCTGTCATATAAGGAACCTCGCGTATAGCCTTGACTGCGTTTGCAACAAGAGGATTCTCATAGCCCGCTTTTCTTTGCACCGTTCCCGCGCCGCAGATAAGCTGCTTCATTACACTCAAAGTATGATACTGGCCTCGCTTCAGGGGCGGTCGGAAGGTCAGCACTCTTCCGACATTGATAAGGCCGTTCAGCCATTTGTTTTTTTCAAAGGTATATACAAATGCAGGGGCCATTGCATTATAGTAAAGCCCCGTCATCTGTGCAGGCTCGTTTCCCGCAACGAAATAGGGTATGCGATTTTCGCAAAGCTCGGGATAAAACAATACGTATGCAAGAGAGGGACAGGCGCAGGTGTTTTCGCTGAGCTCATAAAGACGGCGGTATACCGTTCTCAAGTCATCGTTTGACACTCTTCTTGATATAAACTCAACGGTATCAAAGGCCTTTTTTGCACCCTCTATACTTTTTCCGGCACTCTCTGACATATAGGGTATCTCCCAGGTAAGGTCAAGAACACGAAGCTTCTGCACCTTTGAGAGATAATAAAGCAGATATGTGGAATCCTTGCCTCCTGTGTAGAATAGTGCAACGTCAAATCTTGATCTTTTTGCCCGAGGAAAGGTATTCATAACGGGAATAACGCTTTTCATATGCGCCGTTTCCTTTTTCGTCAGGCACATTGGGCAAAGGCCGTCCTTCGAAAACTCTATACCGGGAATAATATAATCGTTTGCAACGCAGCCCTTGCAAAAGGTTGCCTCCGAAAGAGAACGGGGAACAGCATTCTTTTCCTCTTTTGAAACGATCTGCGCGCCCAAAAGCCCTCCGAGACTTTTCTTTTCTTCTTCCGAAAGCTCTGCGGGTAGCTTTTCTATTATTTTTCGTTGAGATGCCGAAAGCTTTATCTTGTTTTTCAGCATATTCGGCGGCAGTCTCAGTCCGTAATACCTGAGAATACCGTTTTCATAATTCCATCTTGACTGAAGCTCGTACAAAACGGCACCTCCTGTTTTTATCCAAGCAAAATATCCGACACAAGCATCACGCAAAAGCCAACGAGAAGTGCATAGGTAGCGCCGCGCTGATGGCCGTGCATATGGGTCTCCGGTATCATCTCATCACTTATAACGTAAAGCATAGTACCTCCCGCAAAGGCGAGAGCAAAGGGGAGGATCACTGATGCGACGCTTACGGCAAAATAGCCGATAAGGGTTCCCACTACCTCCACAGCTCCCGTAAGAAGGGCGCAGACAAAGGTCTTTTTTGGTGTTACTCCCGCCGCAAGCATAGGCCCGATTATTACCATACCCTCGGGGATATTCTGAAGAGCGATACCTCCTGCAATGAGAAGGGCCTGAGTGCTGTCACCGGAGCCGAATCCAACTCCTGCCGCAATTCCCTCGGGGAGATTATGGATAGCAATAGCGGTAACGAAAAGAAGTACCTTACTGAGATTTGCATTATGGTGCTCCTCATCCTCCACGCCTGCAAGCTTATGGAGATGGGGAACAAGCTTGTCTATAAGGTTAAGGCACGCAGCGCCTGCGAAAATTCCCGCAACGGTTATGATAATGCCGAATTTTCCGCCGTATTCAACAGAGGGCAGAATAAGTCCAAGCACCGCCGCAGAAAGCATAACGCCCGCCGCAAAGGACAAAACGATATCTGAAAATTTATGAGAAAGCTTCTTAAAAATAAAGCCTATAAGGGAGCCGAACACCGTAGCGCCGCCCACACCGAGAGCCGTGAGTAAAACAAGCTTCATATAATCACCTCTTAATATGAATTATACCACTTTTCAAAATAAAAAACAATAAGGGTTTTTATCGCTATATTTCTCACAAACAAAGATTCCCGACAAAGTTTACTTTGCCGGGAATCTGATTAAGTATTAACGTTTAAATAGGGACCTACGCCATCATTAATAGAGAACTTCAACTATGTAATTGGTTTCGCCGAGGTACCAGTCGTCAGAACCGGTACCGTGGGCACCCCAGGTAACTACAAAGCCGCCCCATTCGTTGAGCTTTGAAATGTTAACGAGGAAGGTTACTTTGTGGTCATCATACCAATCATATTTATCGGGAGTTTCGATATCCTCCTCCTCTTTGAGAAGAGCTGAATAATCGGAGGTATATACCCGAAGAGATTGGTATCCGTCGTTGATCTCCTGGACGTCAAAGATAATGGTTACGGAGGCTGTGGTGTAACCAAGCTCCATGAGCTTGTCACGCTCAAGGCCGGGGTTTACGAATTCCTGAAAGTCGTAATCATCAACGATAAGCACGTCGCGAAGTCCGTTTTTTGCATTGTAGTCAACGCCTACCTTGAGAGATATCCAGTAAGCGGTGATTGTGTGCTCGCCTGTGATCTGAACCTTGGCGCTCTTATCGAGAAGTACATCGTTAAGCATCCAGCCGTAGAAGACCCTTCCGTCAACCTCGAGAGTTTCGGGAGAAGCAAAGGTATAATCGCCAAAGAGAGAATCGTAGGATACGGTAATGCTTTCCTCAGGGAGTGTTACGCCATCAATGCTGTAAATGAGAGTAGCTGTCTTTGCCTCCCACTTGGCATGAAGGGTAACAACTGCACCGTCCTCGCTTGTGAGGTTAAGTGCGGAAATGGTTTCGCCACCCATGCCGATAAAGATCTCTGTGGTGGTTTTTTCATCTGTGGAGGGATCGGTTGTGGTTTCCATAAGATACCATCCCATGAAGTTCCATCCCTCAAGAGTGGGAGCTTCGGCAAGAGTAACGTCCTTATCGTACTGACAAGCGGTATTCTCGGGAAGGTTTAAGACGTTGTGAGAAGCGTTGCCGGGCTTATTCTCGTCATACTGGATAGTATAATCGTGATTTGTCCAATGAGCGTAGAGAGTGATTCTCTCGCGGCCGCGGGAGGAGATATCCTCAACTGTTGCGCCGCCCTCAAGGAGCTTATAGGAGCCATCCTCTTCGTTTCGAAGCTCCCAGCCGCCGAAGGTATAGCCCTCTCTTGTGTATTCGTTTTCGAGGATGTAGATGTTCTCGCCAACGGTGTTAACGCTCATCTTCATCTCTTCGCCCTCGCCGCCGTTAGCGTCGTAGGAAACGTAGTAAGCCTCTTCTACCATTGCGAGGATCTCATCGCGGGGGATCTTATACTTGAGAGTCTCGCAGGACTGAGAGTTAAGTGCCTTAACATCGGGATAGTAGAGAACCATCTCATGCATGTTATCAAGCATACTGTATGTGCTGAGCTTGAAGTTACCGCTCTTAGGTACGTATGTAACTACACCGAATACGCGAACGTTACCTGCGTGAACGTAGGCATAATAGCCCTCGGGCATATCCTTTTCGATGGTTACCGTGGCAGTTACCGTTGTGGAGATAGATTCGAGATATGCGATCTCGGAGGAGGATTCTGTCTCCTTGCCTGTTTCTGTAGAGGTAGAGCCGCCAACTACAGAGCTTCCGCCCCAAGAGGATGTGGTTGTATTTGTGTAGCCATATCCTGCTTCAACCTTGGCTGTTACCATACCCGCATCGACCTCAACGCCAACTGTTACGTTAACGTTGTGCTCCTCGGATTCTTCCTTTGCCCATTCTTTGGACTCTTCCCATTCATCGGAGGAGGAAACGGACTCGGAAACTGTGTTTGCGATAGAATTAGCGATGCTGTTTTCAATAGTTACAGAGGACTCGAGACCGAACTCAAGGTCGCCTGCTCCTGTGTGATATTTAAGATTGGGTGTGTTTACGTTGAGATGATCGAGAACCACGTGCTCGATGGTACCGATTTCGTAAATGTAGTAGTACACCTCGTTGTTTCCATCGTAAACAGAGAGAGTTTTTTCGTTTGTACCCTGAACTGCAAGGTTTCTCTGGAGCTTCCATGTAGCTGTAAGCTCAAGGTCACCGCTGGTTCCCTTAGGGATCTCTGTGATGATGTTACCGTTCTGATCCTGCCAGCCCATAAACTTAAGTCCACTCCACTTAGCAGGCTGAAGGATAATTCTTGATTCAACGTTATAGCTTTCCACGTTGGAATGCTCGGGAGCCTCCCAGTAGATAATGTCGTATTCCTCAAGCTCCCAGTGAGCATAAAGGATGTAGTCCTCTGTGCTACCCTTCTTGATGTAGTCAACAACCTGTCCTCCAACGGAAGCTGTGTACCAGCCTACGAAAATATAGCCGTCAGCCTCGGGTGTGGGGAGTTCAAGAAGACCCTTGGACTCATCGTACTCTGTGATCTCGGGGTACTCGGCAGTCTTGAGGTTTCTGTAGATGATGGCATGGTAGTTGCCTTCAAGCTTGGGAACGATCTCCTGCGCCTTTGTTACAGTGCCGCATACGGAGCAGTGAGCACCCTCTGTAAGACCTGTGGATGTTCCTGTAGGAGCAACTGCAGGATCAATTACCTCAGTATGTCCCTTTGCTGCGATGACAGTGCTTACAAGCTCGATCTCAACTGTGCCCTTAGCATCGGAGAAGTATACAGAGCACTTTGTGCACTGCCAGTAAGCTGTGTTACCTGCAACGGTGCAGGTAGCATCCTTTGCTGCAATTGCTTTGAGTGAGTGAGTGCATGTGGTGGTGTCGCCTTCTCCGCTGTCGCCACTGCCTCCGCCAACGTCATCGGGGGATAGATCACCGCTGATGATTCTTTTGAGAAGGTTGGTGTCAACACCGTTGATGCTTCCGTTTTTGTCAATATCTCCGGTTAATTCCTGCTCGGGTGATGCAACGGCAAAGCCGCTGACTATCTGTGTCAGTATGTTGGAATCCTTTCCGTTGATGCTTCCGTCGCCGGTAAGGTCTCCTGGCTTTAAAGAAGCGGCGGCTCCGGGGATAAGGGTTGAGCTAAGTACCGTAACGATCGCCAGCACTGTAGCCATGACCCTTATAAAATTGGTTTTTTTCATATTCAAAGTCCTCCTGAACTTATATTACTTCATTTGCATTATAACAGACAAATTTTTAAAATAATTCGAAGAGGAATGAATTGCAGCTTTTCAGCAACGAACGGCAATTTCATACATTGAAGTTTTTAATTTGCCGTGATATAATTATTACATAAAGTAAAAAGCAACATAAGGAGGTGCCGATATGATCAGAATAGGAATATGCGATGATTCCCGTGCTTTTTTGCAACAAACAAAATTCATTATAGATCACTGGAAAGATCCTCTGCAGCCAATTACCTGCGAGCTGTTTGAAAACGGAGACGAATTGATCACGGCACACTCCAAAATGCCTTTTGATATTCTTTTGCTCGACGTGGTCATGCCTCTGCTTAACGGCATTGAAACAGCAAGGGAGCTGAGACAGTATGACAAAAACGTTAAAATCGTTTTTCTGACCTCCTCTGCGGAATATGCGGTTGATTCATATACTGTCAAAGCAAGCAACTACCTTATGAAGCCCTTTGAACCAAGCAGTCTTTTTAACTGCTTGAATGAGCTGATATCTGAGATCAGAAGTGTTTCAAGGTGCCTGACTGTTAAAGGGCTTGATGCCACCCACAGAATTCCTCTTCACAGCATTGAATACGTCGAGTCGCAAGGCAAGCATATTGTTTTTTATACAACAGATAACAGGATCGTGGAATCCATAGAGCCTCTGTATGCATATGAAAAAACATTGAGTATTGAAGATGGATTTTTTAAATGCCATCGAAGCTATATCGTGAATATTCATCATATCTCCAGCTATTCTCACTCAGAAATAGTCATGCACTCGGGATACCGTATTCCTATTTCCCGCAGTCATCGAAAAACATTTGATGATATATATTTTGATGTGGTTTTTGAGAAAGCCGGTGATGACATTTGATGGATACCCTTCTCTTCTATTTGCACCACGGATTAACTCTTTTATGGGGCGTGATCTTATCCTGCGGCTTTTGTGGTGTGTGTTTTACAAAGCGAAATACGCTTATCATTTCTTGTATTTTCACAGTCTGTGGGATTTCACAGATATCCGCACTGCTTCTTTCGGGGGGCAACGAACTGATAGTATGGCAGCTATATCCTCTTATCGTTCATTTACCGCTCATAGCTCTTATTTGCTTGATCTTTAAGAAAAAGATCATTGGGACGATCGCATCGGTCACCCTTGCGTATCTGTTCTGCCAGCCATCCAAATGGTTCGGGCTTTTGGCTGAAGCTCTCAGTGCTGACAGCGTTGTCGTATGGATCGTAAAGATCCTCGTTTCCGCAGTTGCGGCAATTGCGGTTCTGAGATTTTTCTCAGAATATATTGCAAAGATCTTTTCCAAAAATGCGAAAAGCGTTCTGATATTCAGCTGCGTACCGCTGGTATACTACGTATTTGATTACCTTGTAAGCATTTATACAGATACTTGGAACAGCTCTTACCGACTGGCGGCAGAATTTTTGCCATTTTCTCTCTGCGTGTTTTTCATACTTTTCTGCATCGTTTACTATAAGGAATACGAAAGGAAGATAGAGGCAGAGAACAACGCGCGTATCGTCAGAATGGCCGCCGAGCAGCAAGCCAAGGAGATAGAGACTATTAAAAGAAGCAATATTGAAACAAGCTTACTTCGACACGATATGCGGCATTTGCTTGGCAATCTGGCGCTGTGTATTGAGCAGGACCACAAGGAACAGGCCCTTAAGATGATATCTGGCTTTGCTTCTCAGGTGGAAGCAGCATCCGTCCATCGCTATTGCAAAAACGATACCCTCAATTATATCCTTACAAATTTTGAAGCAAAATGTAAAGATAATAATATAGAGTTTTCGGCAACCGTTGAGATCGAGGACTTGTCTGTAGATGAGACTCTTTTCTCCTCGATCATCTCAAACGCTCTGGATAATGCCGTTGATGCTCAGGCTGTATTGCTGCCCCCTGAACGCCATATCAAGCTTATGCTGAAGAACCAGGACGGAAAGCTCCTGCTTTCCGTCAAAAATCCCTTCAAGGATGCTCCGTCTTTTGTGGACGGATATCCCGTAACCGATAAAAAGGATCACGGATACGGTACCCAAAGCATCAGGTATATGACCGAAAGGCTTTCGGGCAAATGCCGTTTTTCAACACAGGACAATATATTTATTTTACGTGTCGTTATTTAATACAGAAAAAAGAGCTTTTGCATTTGCAAAAGCTCTTTTATGTTATTTCAGAATATCCGAAAGGTTTGCCTGTATCTTCTCTGCAATATCGGGCTTGTTCATGGAATAAACGTGAACGTTGGTTATGCCGTTTGCATAAAGGTCGATTATCTGGTCTGTGGCGTATGCGATTCCTGCCTGCTTCATTGCAGCGGGATCGCTGCCGAATTTATCAACGAGGCTCTTGAAGCGCTGAGGCATAAAGGAGCCTGAAAGCTTCATTGCCCTCTCCACCTGATTTGCATTGGTGATGGGCATAATGCCGGGGATAACGGGCACCGTGATGCCTGCCTCGCGTATCTTATAAAGGAAATTATAGAGAAGATTATTATCAAAAAACATCTGAGTTGTGAGAAACTCGCATCCCGCCTCTACCTTTTCAAGAAGATATTTTATATCCTCCTTCTGGTTTTCGCTCTCGGGATGGATCTCGGGATAGCAGGCGCCGCCGATGCAAAAATCACTCCTGCATTCTTTAAGCTCTCTGACAAGGTCAACCGCGTGGCGGTAGTCCCACTGTGAGCGGTTAGCCCCTTCAAGGTAGGGAGGAATATCTCCGCGAAGGGCCATAATATTCTGAATGCCCGCTTCTTCAATTGCCGCGATCTTTTCATGAACCGTCTCTCTTGTTGAGGAAACGCAGGTCAGGTGGGCAATGGTGGGAACGCCGTATGCCTCTTTGATATTCTTCGCAATATCAAGAGTATATTTGCTTGTGCCGCCGCCGGCACCGTAGGTCACGCTCATAAAGGAGGGGCGAAGACGCGCTATCTCCTCCGTTGCAGTCTTTACGCTTTCAAAGGCAGTTTCCGTCTTCGGCGGGAACACCTCAAAGGAAAGGGAGAGCTTTCCGTTTTTAAGTATATCTGTAATTTTCATAACGCTATTATCCTTTTTGAAATATGTGATATTCTATCACAAGCAAAAACAAAATGCAAGGGGATATGCCATCAATAATAGGTTCTTTTGATAACGTTTTCCTGAAGGGCGGGAGAAAGATTTACAAAATACTCGCTAAATCCTCCAACCCGGACGATAATATCACCGTAAAGCTCCGGTGTTTTCTGCGCCTGTATCAGCTCATCACGGCTCACAACCGTGACGGAAAGCTGCTGTCCTCCGTTTTCAAAATAGGATCTTGCAAGGGCGAAAAATCCCTTTTTGCCTGCATCGGATGCAAACAGAGCCTTTTCAAACTTCAAATTCAGAATAAAGCCGCTGCCGCAAAGGCGATGATCAAAGGAAAGGCAGGAATTGAGGAGTGCTGTAGGCCCGTTTCTGTCCTTTCCGGGAGTTGCCCCTATGGAATCGCCGTACACACTCTCTCCACGTCGCTTTCCGTTCGGAAGGGGGCCTGCCGCGCATCCGTTATCTGCGGCACGGTTAAAGGGAGAGCAACCGCCTGAGAAGTATCCGCCTCTTGCGGTTTTTTTCGTCAGAAGATAAGCGTTTGCAAAATCAATAACCTCTTTTCCGATACTGTCAACGTAGGGGTCGTCGTTACCGAAATTAAGTCCGGAGCCTCGAAAGTCCGAAAGCATTTCCCCGTATCCCTCAAAGTCACAATACAGAGCGTCTCTGACATCTCGGAGCGTATATTTATTCGTTTCATAAACAAATTTTTTAATATTCGCAAGAGAATCTATACAGTCGGCAACCCCCTCCCAAAGTATCTGGCCGTGACCGTACAGGGGGCCTTTATTCTTATAGTCAAGTCCCTTTTCTATACATCCCTCAATAGTCAGAGAACGAATTGGGTTTGAACATAGGCGGGAATAAAGATCGTGTATCTTATTTGCCATACTGCAAACGCCGTCGCAAAGATAAATTATCTGCTCCTTCATAGCATCAAGGAATTTATCAAAGGTATCAAGCTCCTCGCAATCGGGAGTCCTCGCTCCGATCTGTCTGTCGCGCATGATATTATGCCCCTGACACACAGCATAGCTGAGAGCAAGGCCGAGATTTACCTCTCCGTCCTCAAGACCCATATGAGATTTTCCCTGTATATCTATCTGATTACATCCGTTCATAACGTAGCGGTGAGAGTCACATGGGGGAATCCCCAGTTTTTCAAGAGCGGGACACACCACCTCGTCGTTATATAAAACAGGCATACCTATTCCCGTAGCTATGGTATCTATTGCCTCGCGCCACAGCCTTTCGGGGGTATTCCTGTGACACCGCATAGTAAGATTCGGGGTCTTGAATCTATATTTTCTCGCAACGTCCAGTATTTCATAGGAAAGGCTGTTTGTAAGGTCATTCCAGCTCTCATCGGAGCCTGAAATGCAAAGGTTCCAGGTGCGGGTCTGATTAAAGAAAAGCCATATATCCTCAAGAGCCTCTCTTGCCTCGGAGTACTCGGACTTTTCCCAGAAGCTGTACATATACTGATCGAAATGGCCGGGGGAGTCCACGCCGTCAAGAGAGTATACGGTAACGTAAATGCATACTGCCTCGGGGAAATCTCTCGCAGGAGTCTTCATTCCGTTTTCAAAGGCTCTGATGACCCTGAGAAGCTTTTTATTTTGAGTGGTTTCGTACTCTTCTCTCGCCCTCTCAAGTATACGGTCGGCAAGGATCTCAACAGCATCGAGAGTCAGCAAAAGTCCCTCGTAAAAATCCCATTTTTCGGGATTTTCTTTTGCATATTTTTTCACCCTTTCGGCCATGGCCGCAGTGCCGAGGCGAAAAAAGTCGCAAAGGTCGGGAACTGCGTGACCGTACCACGTTCCGCCCCAGCCTGAATGTGACTCATTTATGAGGATCTCGCTCTCACTGAGTACAGACCACATCTGCTGACCTGCATCCACGTTTTTCATAACGTCGTTTATATATCGGTAATCCTCGGAAAGCTCGGGGGTGCGCTCAGCCTTCAAGTCAAGGAGCCACGATGCTGTGGACTGACCCGAATAGCACCACGAAGCGCAGGCCATCTCTCCGAAATCAAGAGTTGGAAATCCCGTCTTTTCATCAAAGCCGATATTTACGCATTTGAGCGCCTCCTTATATCCCGCGCCGGTGCTGATATATATGCTGTCAGAGCCCGAATTTATATAGCCGCGGGCAAAGGGCTCGTCTTTTATCTTGAAATTATACATTTTTGCCTCCCAAAAGCAAGCTCCTCCCTGAAAAGAGAGGAGAGCAGGTCAAAAGTTATTCGCAGGGGAAAGAGCTCCCAGATCTTCAAATGAAAGAAGATCGGAAAGGATATAGTTCGATATGAACATACCCTGAGGAGTTAAAAACAGGCGGTCTCCTCTCTTTACCATATAGCCGTAATTAATATATTTCTCAGCCTTTTTGCCGTAAAGGACGCCGAAATCAACTCCGTATCGGCGGGCGATCTCCGACATAGAGATGCCGTCATTCAATCGAAGTCCAAGCATTATGTACTCTCCGAGCTGAGCCTTGCCCGTTATCTGCTCAACACCCTCAGACATATTGATGCGGCTCTGAGGATCCTCCACTCCGCGGATATACGCTTCAAGATTTCTCGCAAAGGAAAAGCGGGTAGAGTTGAAATATGAATAAGCTCCGGGGCCAAAGCCCAGATATTCCTCGCAGTTCCAGTATTTCAGATTATGGCGGCTCATCTTTCCGGGACGGGCAAAATTTGAGATCTCATACTGACGGTAGCCTCGGCGCTCAAGCATCTCAATAGCCCTCGTATACATCTCAAACTCCGTATCCTCATCGGGAAGGATAAGGCGGTCGCGGATCTTAAAATAGGGTGTTCCCTCCTCGATCTTCAAGTCATACAAAGAAATATGATCGGGATGAAGACGGGTGAGATAATCTATTGAGGAAAGGAGTGAGCGCACCGTCTGATTTGGTATGCCGAACATAAGATCAACGCTGATATTCTTGATCTTTGCGGCACGTGCGTCCTTAAAGCACTCCTCAAAATCAGCTCTTGAGTGGCTTCTTGTCAGGGATTTAAGCTCTCCGGCATCTGCAGACTGAAGACCGATGCTGATACGATTTACTCCCGCGCGGCGAAGACGAACAAAGGTCTTGTAGTCACAGGTCTTAGGGTTTACCTCAACTGTAAATTCCGTATTTTTCGAAAGCTTGAAATTTCTTTTCACAGCCTTGATTATGCGGATAAGCTGCTCTGCGGGAAGAGCCGTTGGAGTGCCTCCGCCGATATAGACCGTATCGGGCACTCTGTCACGGGCGGCCTCGCGGTATGCCTCCATATGCTTCATAAGGGCATTGGTATATCTTTCGTATATCTCCTCGCCCTTTGGAATAAAGGAATAGAAGTCACAATATGCGCACTTTGTGCGACAAAAGGGGATATGAATATAGATACCAAGCTTTTTTGATGCGCTGCCGTACATAACTTCCGTTCCTTTCTTCAGCATTACACTATATGATACCATAAAATTCTCTTCTGTGCAATAGGAGATTTTTGAAAGAGCAAACATACTTATATAAAGCCCACTATCTGCCACTAATCCCCACTACACTCCACAATTACACATTTCCCCCCAAATATTACCCTTTTTTTATACTCTGTCCTTCGCCGTTTATCCACCATTATCCCCAATTTATACACTTTTACCCACTATTCACCACCCTACGCTCTCTTATCAACACCATATTTCGTATACACCCTTGACGTCTATGCAACTGATATGATAAAATTTATTAAATAAGAATATAGTTGAAGGAGAAGCCTATGAAAAAGACTATCTGTATACTGCTGACTTTTGCAATGCTTTTGTCTGTTTGCCTACCTGCTGCAGCAAGCACCCCCTCCGTCAGTGCAGGAAACCGTATCTCCCTGGCAACGCTGGGACCTTACGCTACCCACGGAAACCATCAGACGAGAACTGTTCACACCTCCCACGGTGACTATGCGGCATACGTTACAAGCTCCTACACTGATGGGAACGGCAACACCGTCAGCAAATGGAAGCTTTTTCGCATCGACACTGCCACAGGCACCTACAAGGCAATATTCACAGGCGAAAAGTTTGACGATTCCAGCCAAGTATCTCTCATCGTTGACCGAGACGAAAACATCTGGGCAGTTACCTCCACCTCTGATTTTCTCAGACATTACGACATTGAAGGTCTCGACCTTCGCGCTCACAAATATGACCCAAAAACAGGCGAGGTAACCTCCTACGAGACCATCAATACAAACGGCGGCGCATACGACTGGTACGGCTACGGTATGAGCTTCTACGACAGCACAAACAACCGTATCGTTTGTATGCACGCAGGCGGAGACTATAAGGCAGGAAGCCAGACGGGCGCTTCCTTTAACTGGACGTATTTTGACATTGAAACAGGCAGATGGTCACGCAGCATCAGATATGCAAAGATCCCTGCCCGACACTGCTATATGTACGGATATATAGACGATCGCGGAGGCCTTGTTCTCCTTGCCCAGAGAGATATCGAGGTAAAATCTCTCGGATATCCCGAGGTTGGCAACAACACAGGACTTTCAAGCGCTGACCTTCAGTATATGAGTCAGAACGGCATCAAGCGTCAGGCGGCGGATTATGCCTGGGATCAGCTTGATCTTTACTATTTCCCCGATATTTACAAGAGCTCCGAGGTTTATACCTACAACGTAGCCGAAGCAGACTATTCCAAGGTGACAGGCACTCAGGATGAACGCTACACTCTGGAAAAGCGCCTTTCCAACTATTACCCCGTTAACCAGAATAATAACGGCGGTGATATCCTTTGGGTCGAAAACAAGAACGGAATGACCCTTCTCCACATTACCTATAACACAGCCTACGTTCAGGCGGCTATAGACAGAAGTAAGGGAATCGAGAGCCGATGGTATCATCAGGTATGGGATATGACCGATCCCACTCATGCAAAAAGGCTTTATTCCTCACCCATAATTCTCGAGGGTGGTATTGCGGACGATGCAAAGGACGGCGGCGGCTACAGCTTCCGTCTCTACAAGGACACAGAATCCAATATGTATCTCGTTTCGGGACATCTTGGCAAGATATCTCTTTACAGAATAGTAAAGGACAAGGATTCTTATAATTACACTTACGAAAAGGTAGGCTCCTCCGTCTTAGCTTCAGGACTTGACAACCTTGTTAATATCTCCTCTCACAGAGGCGGCTCACATATCGATAACACTATCAACGTTATGTACGCAGCCTCCAACAAGTATCAGTTTGTATCCCTGACCATTGATCCTCCCGCAAATACAGAGCAGAAGGTAACCTGCACGGAGCATTCTTACTACGTTTCAAGTATTCTTTCAACAGAGCCTACGTGCACTGAGACCGGCGAGAACGTTTACCGCTGCTCCCTTTGCAACGATATCTATACAGAGGTAGTTCCCACGATCCCTCACTCCTTTACGGAGTACGTATTCCCTCCCACCTGCACGTCAGTGGGCTACTATGAGGGCTACTGCGGATTTTGCGGTCTTTTTGAGGAAAGAGAGCTTCCTGCAAGCGGTCACTCCCTCGTTCACGTAACAACGGAGTCCACCTGCTCCACCTTCGGAAAGACTGAGAGCCACTGCGAAAACTGCTCTTATACCGAATCAAAGACGCTCCCCAAAAAGGAGCACAGCTATGAAAAGGGCGTTTGTACTGAGTGCGGCGCCGCTGATCCCTATTATTCCGAAAGCGACGACTACACCCTCGGCGACATCAATGCAGACGGCGCAATAAACGGAAAGGACTCAAATCAGCAGAGACAGATCATTTCGGGCTCTGCAATGCCTACGGAAAATGAAAGGCTTGCCGCCGACGTTAACGCCGACAGCGCTATAAACGGAATTGACGCAAATATTCTCAGCAAATTCCTTGCCGGAGCTCTCGGAAGCCTTGAATAAGCTATTTGCACACAAACTACTGCCATTTTTTGTAAAAAACGCAGAAATATAAAAATCCCCTTGACAAAAAAAGGGGAGCGGGTATATAATCGTAACATCAAATAAAGGCTGTGACGAAGACGGCTAACGTCCCTCTCATTTCAGAGAGCCTGCGGGTGGTGCGAGCAGGCATGACGGTCGGGTGCTATCCCTTCTGAGCCGAGGGCTGAAAGCAAGTAGGCCTCTCCGTGATTGCGACGTAACGGCAAAGGACTTGTTAGAGTCCATGAGTGGCACTGTCACAGTGCAATTTGAGTGGTACCGCGGGTTATTAACAGCTCGTCTCAAAATTTTTGAGGCGAGCTTTTTTGTTTGCCTCTACACTCTATTTCTCCTAAGAAAGGAAGCAAAACCATGGAAAAGACAATGACAAACGCAATAGCTGAGGTTGCCCAGAGAATACGAGCCCTCAGAGAGAGCTGCGACGTTTCCGTTGAGGAAATGGCTCAGTGTACCGGCGTTACCGTAGAAGCCTACAATCAGCTTGAGGCAGGCGAGACCGATTTTACCTTTACCTTTATTTATAAGTGCGCAAACCGCCTCGGCGCCGACCCTACAGATCTCTTGAAGGGTCAGAGCCCCACCCTTTCCGAATACACCGTTAACAGACAGGGCGAGGGCCTTCCCATTGCCCGCAGAAAAGGCTTTGACTATAAAAACCTCGCATATATGTTCAAGGACAAGATTGCAGAGCCCTTCTGCGTTACCGCCCGCTACTCTGAGGAGGAGCAGGATCAGCCTATCAAGACTTCGCGTCACAACGGTCAGGAATTCAACGTGGTTCTTTCAGGCTCTCTGAAGGTCGTGGTTGACGGCAAGGAAGAGGTTCTCGGCGTTGGCGACTCTATCTACTATAATTCCGCCCTCCCCCACGGTATGATCGCAACAGGCGGCAGCGACTGCACCTTCCTTGCGATCGTTATGAACCGCGGCGACGCTACCTACGATATGGTTGAGGACGCTGTTAAGGTCGAGGATAAGATCACTCCTCTCCATAAGCTCCCCGAAAACCCCGTAGCCCTTAACTTTATCGAATGCACCGAAAATGAAAACGGACTTCTCACAGATATCCGCTTTAAGGATCTTGATAAATACAACTTCGCATACGATACCGTTGATGCAATTGCAAAGAAATGCCCCGACAAGGTGGCTATGATCCATCTTGACAACGAAAAGAATGAGCGCCTCTTCACCTTTGGAGAGATCAGCGCCCTTTCAAACCGCGCGGCAAACTACTTCACCGCTATGGGTGTCAAGGAGGGCGACCGCGTTATGCTGGTGCTCAAGCGCCACTGGCAGTTCTGGGTGACCATCCTTGCACTTCACAAGCTGGGTGCTATAGCAATCCCCGCAACTCATCAGCTTGTTGAGCACGACTTTGAATACCGCTTCAATGCGGCAGGCGTTTCAGCCATAGTTTGCACAGGCGACGGCGAAACTCATACCCACGCGGCGGCCGCGGCAAAGACCGCAAAGGAGCCCGTGAAGCTCTTTATGGCACACGGAAAGGCTGATGGCTGGTACGACTTTGACAGCGAATTTATGTCCTATCCCGATACCCTTGAGCGCGTCAGCACAGCCTGCGGCCAGAAGCCCATGATCATGTTCTTCACCTCGGGCACAACAGGCTACCCCAAGATAGCATCCCACAGCTATTCCTACGCAATAGGACATTATATCACAGCAAGATACTGGCACAACGTTGATCCCGAGGGCATCCACTTTACCATCTCCGACACAGGCTGGGGTAAGGCTCTCTGGGGCAAGCTCTACGGTCAGTGGCTTTGCGAGGGATGCGTATTTACTTACGACTTTGAAAAGTTTGATGCAAACGAGATCCTTCCCCTCTTTAAAGAATACGGCATAACCACCTTCTGCGCGCCTCCCACAATGCTCCGCTTCTTCGTTAAAGAAGACCTTTCAAAGTTCGATCTTTCAAGCCTCAAGTATATCACAACTGCAGGAGAGGCGTTGAACCCTGAGGTATTCTATCAGTTCAAGGCGGCAACAGGACTTACCATCATGGAGGGCTTCGGCCAGACGGAGACCACCCTTTCCATATGCAACCTTGTGGGTACAACACCCCGTCCCGGATCTATGGGCAGACCCTCTCCCATGTATAAGCTCGAGATCCTCCGCCCCGACGATACCCCCTGCCCCACGGGTGAGACAGGCGAGATCTGCATCTCCACAAAGGATGGCACCCCTCCCGGACTGTTCCTTGAATACTACCGCGACGCTGAGCACACAAAGGAAGCCTGGCACGACGGCTACTACCACACAGGCGACACCGCCTGGATGGATGAGGAGGGCTATATCTGGTACGTGGGACGTACTGACGACGTTATCAAGTCCTCAGGATATCGCATAGGACCTTTCGAGATCGAAAGCGTTATCATGGAGCTTCCCTACGTTCTTGAGTGTGCTATCACTCCCGTTCCCGACCCCATCCGCGGACAGATCGTCAAGGCGACCATCGTTCTCGTCAAGGGCAAGGAGGGCAGCGACGCGCTCAAGAAGGAGATCCAGACTTACGTTAAGGAGCACACAGCGCCTTACAAGTATCCCCGTGTGGTTGAATTCGTTTCCGAGCTTCCCAAGACCATCAGCGGAAAGATCAGAAGAGTTGAGATCCGCCAGAACGACGCGAAGTGAGAAGACGAAGGATGCAGAAACTTTTTTGAAAAAAAGTTTCTGCACTTCAAAAAACTTCAATAACGGATAAACAGAAAGACTATGCCAGTGCATCGAACGGTGTACTGCATAGTCTTTTCATTATTCTTTATTATTTATTTTTTGAGAGACGCTTTTTCTAACTTTCCTCGTTCAACTATCTTTTTTATTTTTCATTTTCCAATACAACTAAAATCTATTGTTCGTTTTTTGATAAATAAATAACCTTAATTTCTTTATTTGTTCTCTCGCAATTCTCTATCACAAATCTCGTTCCTTTAGAGCTTCCGTCCCAAAAAGCGATCACCATATCCGCGTAATCAATTATCTTGAGATTTCGTTTTAAGGGAGCACCTCTTTTATATTTTTCATATTCAGGCAAAAATTCAGTATATTTTATCCCATTATCATAGGCATACTTTTTTGCACAAGCGTCTATCCCCTGAGCACCGCCGGAAACTATCTCCGTAGTTTCTTTCGGTAAATACTCGCCGATGCTCTCAAGAGTAAGCTTTCTTGATCCGATAATTGCTACTTTCATAATGCCACCTCCAAATTTAGTATACTTAATTCAAGTATACTATGAACATTATATCACATAATAATCTTAAAATATACTTAAATTAAGATTTAAGGTAGATATTATGAGAAACAAAAACAACAAGCACTTTGGAATAGAAGTAGATCCCGAGCTTCACTACAAGCTTCGGTATATTGCGAAATACGAGGGCAGAAGCATTAACGGACAGATACTTTATCTTATCCGCAAATGCATCAAGGAATTTGAAATACTCGACGGAGAAATAAAGCTACCGGAAAATTTTGATGGAGAAGATTGATCCTTAAACGCCATTCGATTATAAGAAAGACTATGCCTGTGCCGCAAATGACACTTGCATAGTCTTTTAATTATTGTTTAATCGTAAAAACTTGGTTTGGCGGGGAGACTTGCAAATTCATAGTTGTAGGGGTCGACGTCCTCGACGACCCAATTATCTGCACATGAACAGAACCATATTTACAGCGAGTCGTTACGTCTGCAACGGGTCGTCGAGGACGTCGACCCCTACTACGTTGTTTCATCTAAATATTGACAAGCTCCACCTCGCGCGTCATCTTGAGCGAAGGTGGCTCACTTGTGAGACACTGTAGTCGAAACCCGAAGGGCAAATTGCAAAGCAATTTGGATCTCGCGACAGACCAAACGTAAA
>JAFQDC010000007.1 GCA_017416205.1 Clostridia bacterium
CACCATTGAAATCTGAACCCTCAAGTTCAGACTCAATGGTGTTTTTATTATAAAACCCAGTATTTATGCGGCTTTTCGAGGTCGCATTTTCTTTTTATCAGCTGGACTAAAAACAGAAAATCATAAATTTTACAATCCGAAGATTTAAAAGCAAACCTTTTCGAACCCCTTAGTCCGACTGCGCGTGTCTTATAAACCCGCGTCCTTCAAGGCATATTCCTCTTCCTTCTGTTCGGGAGTCTTGTATTGCAATTTTCGGTGTGGGCGTTTGGTGTTGTAAAAAATTATGTATTTGTCTACTGCTTTTCGAAAGTCCGATTCCGAACGATACTTCGTCCGATACAATTCCTCACGTTTCATTGAGGAAAAAAAAGACTCCATTACAGAATTATCATACGGCACGTGCGCCCGTGAAAAAGAGTGCGTGATGTGTAGTGACCGCATATAGTCGTTCATCGTTTTGGAACGATAGTTGCCGCCACGGTCAGTATGGAAGATCAAACTTGAATCCGGCTTACGTGTTTTATAGGCAATTTGAAAAGTCGATTTTACAAGTTGTGTGCTGTTGGTCTTTCCAATTTTATAACCTACGACCATACGGGAGAACAGGTCGATAATCACGCAAATATAATAAGCGTTTTCGCCGTACTTGAAATAGGTAACATCACTAACCCACACTTCGTTCGGTTTGCACGTGTCAAACTCTTGGTTAAGATGATTTTTATACTTGCGGCCTTCGTCCTCGTAAAGTTTCTTTGATGACTGTCGGATGCTGAATAATCCCATATCACGCATAAGCGTGCGCACCATTTCGTTACTGACTTTGAAGCCTTCACTTTTCATAACTGCCGCAATTTTATCAGCACCGAAGATTTGATTGCTTTCGTCGTAGATCTCCCGTATGCGAAGCCGCAATTCTTCACGACGTTTTGCATACCACGTGTTGTCTTTCTTGTTGCGGAGAACGTGGTTATAAAATGTTCCGCGGGGAATGTCAAACGCATCACAGATTACGTGCACGTTATATTTGCCGTAAAGCTGCTCGGCGGCATATAACCGCTGCCTCAGTGGCGCTCTCGGCGTGCAAGTCGCGGATTTCAGAATTTCAACGATGCTCTCCAAACGTGCGACCTTGTTTTCGAGTAAATGAAAATTGCGGACATTGACCTCCTTTCGTTTACCCGATTCCAGTTCGTCACGGTAAGCACGCACCCAGCCATAAAATGTACTTTTGGGTATACTGGTGTCAGCAAGGATATGTGCCGACGATTCACCGGATATAACACGGTCAATGACCGCTTGCTTTTCTTCTTGAGTATAAGTTCTCATATTTTCAACTCCTATATTGATTGCATTGAAACAATTTTACGACATTTTCTGTAGGAATTGAAAGAAATGGAGAAATATGATATAATATGTTATAAATACGAGGGGGATTTTTATATGGGAAAACGGACATATGAAGATGTATCTAAATATGTTGAATGGCAAAGTCAGTATAAATGCAAAGTTGTAAGCGCCAAACCCGAGCAGCAGTTTGATGATCTCGGTATAGATGTAACAGTTTGGAATGTTAAAACGGATACCGATGGGGCGTGGTGGGTTGTAGAGGGAGATACTGTCCCTATGAATCTATATCCACAAGGTGCATACTATTTTGGGACAGACGAAGCTTACTCATTTCATATGGGATTAATGCAACGGTTACAAGCTTCGAGGGAGCAATACAATCCCGATGACTACATCGAAGCAGCAACATTAGGTACAGAAATTGCACCCCAGCTTTTACGCAAACTAAGAAGCATTGCCACCTTAATTGATTCTGCAACTGAAATAGAGGATTTTCAATCTATTGGTGTTCAGAGTAGAGAAATATTAATTGAACTCGGAAATCATATCTATGCCCCACATATGGCCGGTGATCAAGAACAGCCGCAGGCTTCTAATTTCAAAAGAAAAGCCGAATTGGCTATTCAATTCTATTTGAGCGGATCAGACAACGCCGACTATCGTAGTATAATTAAAAAATTGACTGAAGCAACATGGGATTATGCAAATAAAATCACTCATTCGAGTAGTGCGACATATTACGAGGCTTCTACTTGCGTATCTCTATGTATTTCGCTTGTTGGTGTATATGAAAATGTATTACAAAAAGTACACGATCCTATTTCCCAACAGAATTGTCCTGCTTGCAAGAGCAAAAAACTAACTGTTGAAAATATTGACACTAATGAGAATGGTATAATCAAAGCCATACATCTAATATGTGAAGAATGCAAAAATACTTTTATGACAGAATTTGCTGACTGAAATTTCAAGAAAGGAACTTTGTTGAAATGATTTATGCCAAATGTATCCATGGTAGTCAAATCGCAAAAACAAAGGATGAGTTCAACCGTAGACAAGATGAGGAACATTGTGTTTATTGCGAAGGTGAAACAACCAACTCCCATAACGGTACCAACACCTTACATTGTGTTCCGTTAAATTATATTTATGACTGCTTGAAATATGGTGATTACATTGCAGTAGTTGATGTGGAAAGTGATGATGAGAATTACCCATGTAAAAGTAGCTATTTGAGTGTCCAACTTTCAATGTCAAAACAAACAATTACAAAAATCATGAAAGCGGATTCTAAAGAAGCTATAGACTATGTTTTTGATAATGTAAAAAATAAAGATATCGTTCATGATGGATATAAGAGCTTTTTATCTGACGAGCTAGCAGATTATTTTGCGAAAAGAAAAGAAGGACATATAAGATAAGTATGGGTAGAGATCTTCATAAATATATGCTATAATACCTACATTAGAGAATTTCCCGGTGCGGTTATAGGAGCATCTACCCACCCAAGAACTGAACACGGATGATGAAAGCCTGTAACTTGCAAAAAAGTTGCGGGCTTTTGCGTTTTCTTATAAGGAACTGCAGCCTGCTCAGTCGTATAATAAGTGAAGGGGTCAGACGTGGTCCCGAGTTTAGGAGGAACCCATATGGATAACGGCGCAAGTAGCTACCGCCGTTTCCTTGATGGTGATGAAAGTGCCTTTAACGAGATAATGAAGGAGCTGTTTCGCAGCTTGGTATTCTTCATTGATGGTTATGTGCATGACGTCCACGCAGCCGAAGATATTGCGATAGATGCCTTTTCTGATCTTGTCGTACATAAACATCGGTACAATTTCAAGGTAACGCTCAAAACCTATGTCTTTATGCTCGGTCGCAGTCGTGCGCTCGATTACATAAAACATCGTAAGGTATTGAGCTTTGTCGAACTGTCCGAGGCAGAAGGTCTTGAGGATGAAAAAACACTGGAAGAACTTGTCCTTGACGATGAGCGAAAGCGTGTGGTACACGCTGCTATCGCGAAGCTGTCGGAGGATATGCGTGTTGTCATACACCTGGTCTATTTTGAAGAGATGACCTATGACGAAGCAGCCAAGGTTATGAAGAAGAACCGCAAGCAGGTAGATAATCTGTTATATCGTGCTAAAAAGGAACTTCGCATCATTCTTGGAGAGGATGGTGAGCTGTTATTATGAGAGAAATAAATGAATGCACGACGGAGGTATTCCGTCGCAGTGAAAAAAGAATAAAAGAACGTAAAAGAAACCGCAATCGCATCCTTGCTTTTTGCATCCCTCTTTGTCTGATTGTTACCATTTGGTCTGTGATGATACTTCCTGCAATGATGCCTGCAAATAAAAGTAATAATAGTGCTGGCGAAGCCATGGACATGATGGGTGGTGTTGATGGTACTGATGCAGCGTTTGTTCGTGTAGAGGTCATGAGCACCGGTGCTGCCACACAGTCCACTATCCTGAAGGATGATGTCGATGAGGTGGCGCAGATTTACTATACCGTGCAATCATCCTTTGTGAACTCCGGCGGAGGTAATAAGGAATCAGCCAATGATAAAACGGAAGATGATGCGTTAACAGAAGAATACAAGGACTATTCGCAAAGCGGAACGACAAATCTGTCTTCCGGATTTAGAATAATCTTTACCACCGAGAATGGCGCACAAACCATCTATTCTCTTTCCGGAGATAAATTAATCAATGAAACAACGAAGCAAGAAACTATTTTGACAGAAGACCAGCGTTCTAATCTTTTGAATATGCTCGGATTAACAATTACATGGGAGGAGGATCCCTAATGAAACGAATAGTAGCTCTTGTGTTATCTGTCTTGCTTTTGGGTATGCTCACTGCCTGCAATCAAAACGTTGGTCGGCATGCAGATGGCATAATAAAAGCGGATAAAGCCACCATCGAAATCGGCAAGACACATACCACTTTTGAAGGTATGAACGTTCAGATTGTAAATGCAATCTGGAATGACGAAGAAATCAAACTTGAGGTTAAATGGAACAACGAAACTTCTTATGATGTGGTTTACGGCGAATATTATAAAATTGAAAAAGAAACAAACGGTCAATGGAAAACCTGTGTAACCCTCGATAACCTTGCGTTTAATGATATAGGTTATGAATTGCGTTCCAAATCCTCACAGAAGCAAACATATAATCTGACGGATATGTTCGACATTTCGGAGAACGGCAAATACCGCTTTACAACCGATTGCTCGGTATATGAGAACGGTCGCGGTGCCGGAAGTACGGAATGTGAGATGTGGGTAGAGTTCACCGTTACCCGTATCGGAGACACCAGTAAAGACGTAAAAAAATCCTTTATTGATTTTCAAACTCAATATATAAGGACTGACGGCTACCACGATGGTGTCGAATATCCAATCGTTAAGATCATTCGCTCAGTTGACGAATTGAATTCTTATTATAACGAGAACAAGGAAAAATATAGCCTTGAACGCAGAGAAGATCCTGCTTCGGACAACACAATTGGCTTCCTTGATGCCTGTGATAAGTACAACGCTGAATATTTTGAGAAGCAGATTCTTGTTATGGTGCTTCTTGAAGAAGGCAGCGGTTCCACCCGTCATAATGTGGATAATGTGAAGCTCGGTTCTGACGGAAAGCTATATGTCAATATTCGATCAATCGTTCCGGAAGTAGGCACCTGCGATATGGCTGAGTGGCACATTTTGATTGAACCGGAAACGAATGTTGATATTGCGAGTGAGTCTGATGTGGTCGTCTATATGGATGGCGTTAATCCTAAGACACAGCCTACCGTTGTTCGTGAGGACGGTGGCTTTTCAAATATCACTCTAACTGTCCCGCATAACTGGGAGTATAAAACCGAACAAGGCAATAGTTCCGGCGAGTATTGCATTGCTATTTGGCCGGAAGGACAGACCGAGGGGAAGATTAAGGTATGGTTCTATAACGCTTTTGGTGTTTGCGGAACCGGTCTTGAGCAGGAAGAAATCACCGTTGGCGGTTATAGTGCGTGGAAAGGTACCTACGATAACAAGAAGCATTGGGATTATATAAGTTTGAGGAATACTCCCGGCTCTTACGTTATTATGAATGAAGGTGCAGATAAATGGCTCGGAGAGTATGAAACTGAGCTGATGCAGATCCTCGATACGATAAATGTTGCTGAGGGGTATATCAGCGAAGATGAAGCCATTGAGATTGCTAAGAAAGCAATAGATGTAAAGTACGATGAAATCCGCTCAAGGTTTGATTCCACAAACGGATTTTGGCGAATTAGTTTCCATAAGAAAAACTCTTCTGCAAGCGTTAAGGATATCATTATAACGCTTGAAGGAAAAATCCTTGATGATGAATATTTGAAATTGAAGGAGGTGCCACGATGAAGAAGAAAATATGGATACCAATAGTTATCGTTGTTTTGCTGGCTATTCTTGTTATCCCCATTCCGACAGGAGTATATAAGGATGGCGGAACGAGAGAATACACTGCTCTGACCTATAAGATTGTGGATTGGAACCGTCTCACCGGTGATGGCACCTACGACGAGACACGGGTGTATTTCTTCCCGTACAACTTCAAATCCATTGATGGTCTTTGGTACTACGAAGAAGACAAGGTTGAGCATAGCTTTGTAGCAACTGTTCTTGAAATTAACGGTTCGTCTGTCACCGCACAGCCCGTTGGAGATAGCGCGATGCTTATGAGCACCGACAAGGTTTCCTTCGGAACGTCTGACTTGGAAAAGATTGAGGTTGATGTAGGCAGCGTTGTTAAAGTAACCTACAAAGGCGATGTTATGGAATCTTATCCAGCTCAAGTTCATGCGACAAGCTGGAAGTTGTCTGATGACCTTCACCATTTGGAATATACAGAACAGTGGCTTGATAAAGCAACTGCCGAGAAGTATGACCACAACATATTTGATCATATTAAAATAACGAAGATCTATTCCAACTGTTTCTTCGCCAGAACGGTTATCCCTATGCCATATGAAATCAAGCTCAACGGTACATTGTCGGATGAATGGTGTGTAGGCGACCAAGTAACTGCAACTTATTCCAATGTCTATTATGACCAAGAGAATCAGCGCGTGGAATGTGATTTCACATCGGTTGAAGCAAGTGATTGGCAACCGGATCCTAACGCAGCATACAAGCCGGTTATTTATCTGTATCCCGAAAAAGAAATGGGCGTGTCTGTTGACTTGACTCTTGATGGCAAACTGACCTGCACTTATCCGGCATATAACAATGGTTGGACTGTAACAGTAGCTCCCGATGGTACGCTGACTGATGCCAATGGACAGACTTATAATTACCTCTACTGGGAGGGCGAAACCTATGCACAGTATGACCTCACAAAAGGTTTCTGTGTAAAAGGTGAAGATACCGCAGCTTTCCTTGAGGATGCTCTGGATAAACTCGGTCTTACCCGTCGTGAAGCAAATGAGTTCATTGTATACTGGTTGCCGATGATGGAGCAGAACCCATATAATATCATTTCCTTCCAGACTGACATTTACGCCGACGCAGCACAGCTCGAAGTAAATCCTGCTCCTGATACGTTGATTCGTGTCTTTATGGCTTGGCAGGCATCCGAGACCGTTGTGGATCTACCTGAACAGGAATTGACCGCACCTGAACGTAACGGCTTTACTGTTGTTGAATGGGGCGGTACTGAATTGAAATAAGGAGGCAGCGATATGAAGATTAAAAAGAGTCTCTTTATAGCATTACCTCTTGTTGCATTGATACTTGAACTGCTTCCATACGGAGTTGTTCTGAACTTTGCAAATCCCGATGGCGAACCGTGGCGCAGGACATATTCCTATTTCAGACTGACACCATACGGATATGCAAACTTCGGTCCGTTGATCACTGCCATACTGACTTGTGTTTTGCTCGTGTTGGTGGTTATCTATCTGTTCAAGCCACGAAAGGGACTGAACACCGCTATTTTGAATGTTGCTGGATTTGCAACCGCAGCATCCCTTATGCCGCTGATGTTTGGATTTGATTACGTTACGGTAATCGGTGTCATTATTACCTTACTTCTATCAGGGACTTTTGGAATTTGTTTTATTAAAAACAGGAGAGTCTGAGAGATTAAGCGCTGATACAGATGGAGTTGAAAAAGAAATAGTATAATTGTGAGAGTTCGAATTCATACGCAAAACTGCTGAAAATATCTTTTTTGTAGCCCATAGACAAAAAGAAAGCAACCCAATCGGGTTGCTTTTCTTTTTACCTGAGAAAGATTTGAGCCGAGTGCCGAGCACCGGCAAGATCAGTCATATATTTACCAACTCTTGACAAACATATCTATATTTGATATACTAACAAGGTAATTAAAATTTTAGGAGATTAAACACTTCATGTTTGTCATTCGTACTCGTAACTAAGCGCAAAAATTCCCAATTTTTCATTTAAGGGGATTTTTGCGCCTTTTTTGCGATTACGATTAACAAATGAGGTGTTTTTTTATGTCCAAAAATCAAAATAATAATATTCCGTATACAGTTTCACAGAATTTTCTGACTTGTCGAAAAACCATTGACCGATTGATACGAATAGCACGACTACAAAACAGCGATACCGTTTTGGAAATAGGCGCTGGAAAAGGCCATATAACCAATGCTTTATCCGATAAGTGCAAAAAAATAATATCTTATGAAATAGATAAGCATTTGTATGACCGCTTAAAATATCAGATTAGCAGTAATGTTTGTTTACGCCATGGCGATTTTCTGAAATGTCGCCTGCCGCACGAACAATATAAAGTTTTTGCCAACATTCCTTTTTCAATTACAACAAGTATCATAAACAAACTAACAACTGCAAATCCTCTACCACAAGGAATGTGGGTGATTATGGAAAAAGGCGCGGCAAAACGTTTTTGCGGGAAGCCCAAAGAATCGTTGAATTCTTTACTTATTAAGCCGAAATATGATACAAAAATTGTATATCACTTTCGCCGTGAAGACTTTCACCCTGCACCAAGTGTAGATGTAGTCATGTTAGAATTCCGAAAGAAAGAGAAAGATGATGTGTCATCTGTTCAATGGAATGACTACTGTATGTTTATTCAACACAGTATGAAATACGGTATTTTCGGAAAAAATGCGTTACTGACAAAAAAACAAATAGACACAGCCTTGAGATTGGAGGGCTTACCTAAGATAGTGCCATCGGATGAAATATTATATATCCAGTGGTTCTGTCTGTTTCGATGTTGGCTACGTTGGGGGAAACGCACAAAATAATACTAATTTTTAACTAATAGATTTAATAATCGACATTCTTCCAAAGAGGAATGTCGATTATTTGCAATTGCTAACACTTTGTAGTTTACGCCTACTTGAACCACTAATACTTAACACAAAAAGAGAATCACATCACAAAACAGGATATGGACATATGCGACCTTTTCGGATAAAATACAGACAGAAGCTTCTAAAATCATTAAAAAGAGGTAATTAATATGTCTAACGTATTTGCCGAAAATTTAAGAAAGCTCCGACTTTCAAAAAAGCTCACGCAGGAGCAGGTTGCAGAACACCTCGGTGTTACAGTGCAGACAGTTTCGCGCTGGGAATGCGGCAATGCTCTTCCCGACGTTCTCAGACTTCCCGAAATAGCAAAGCTTTACTGCGTTACGGTTGATGATTTTTATAAATCAAATTCCATAGCATATGCAAATTATGCGGAGCGGCTTTTATCTGTTTATGAAAAGACAGGTCTACCTGAGGATTTCCTTGCAGCTGAAATTGAATTTCAAAAAATGATCAAGCTTGAAAACATGACAATGAGAGATATGTACAACTATGCAAATCTTAACGATCAGATGTATATAAACTCTCAAAGGAAAGCTCTTGACTGGTACGATAAGATCCTTGCAAGAGATCATACAGAGGACCCACTCTCATACTATAAAGCACTTGACTTTAAAATAAGGATTTCGCACGAAAGCGGAGACGGATACGAAAAACTGATCCCTTATCTCAAAAAAAGAGTTGAAAGAGACAGAAACAATCCTAACGAATGGCAATCACTTTGCGAAGGTCTCTATTACTGTGAACGCTATGAAGAACTTGATGAAACTCTCAGAGAAGCGATCAAGCTTTTCCCCAACAATGGAACTCTTTATATTCAGCTTGCCTCAGTACACGAGCATTACGGTCGCTATGATGAAGCTATAAAGTGCTACGAGAACGCCGAAAAGCTTGATACCGAGAAGCACAACGAGATTTTCTGTAAAGCGGTCTCCTACGATATTTACATGGGTGAATATGAAAAATCATATAACACATGGCTGGAGCTTGCAAAGCTTTACAAAAACGAAGGACTTGACGTTGACGCAGAAATGGCTATGAGAGAAGCTGAAGCTGTAAAAACAAAAATCAGATAAATACTTCTTGAAGCACACCTTTCGGTGTGCTTCTTGCTTTGGCATAAAAGATTTAAACCTCAACAAAGCGATTAGTCCTATCTCCTTCTATACTCAGGAGTAAAGAATCAGTACCTTATCTTCCTACAGTCAATGGGTACTTGTAAATACGGGTTGAAATAGAACATCATTGGCTTTAGTCACATTAACTTTAAAGAGAAATGGGCAGTCACAAATACAGTGACTGCCCATTTCAATTGATATTAATATGTTTTTAATGCATTAAGTCCTTTATTCTCTCTGCAAGCGGCCTTCCTTGAGACATAGGAATTTCCATTTTAAGAACTGATAATCCACTTGTAAGACAAGAAGTATGGACGGTTTCATTTTCAATTTTATCGAAAGTCTCTGCTACAGAAAGTGCCTCATCGAGCGTTGCTTTAGCTATTTCCTTTTCACCGATGTTATCGTAATAGTTACTCAACTCAGCTAATAGGTACGCCATGTTCAAAGTGCTCTTTCCATAATCACCGTCAGGATAAATACACTTTATAACTTCTGTAAGTGTCCTCAGTTTTTCGCCTTTTTCATCGTTATCTTCAAATTCTTTACCGATACTACTCAGTAAATATGCTATTTCAGATACCGCTTTCTTGCAAGTTTCTTCTTTACTCTCACCACTTGGTGAAAATGAACAAGCCAAGTAATCTCGGGAATTTTGCATTAGAGGCATTTCATCAAGTATTTTAAATATGCGCTCATATGTTATACCGCTTCCTTCAATATTGCAAAGAGTCTTATAATAACGGCACATCAGTTTCTTTGCCCATATCCTTATACTGTCAACTGTGCAATGCTCTGTTATTCTTGAATACACGGCCTCAGCTTCATTCTTTATCGACAATGCACTTTCGTTACTTTTCTGACCGCACCACAAAAGGATGTTCAAGTATCTTACCCATAAGCTAAACTCAGCAGGATAACATCTGACCGCTTCTTTCATAGTTTCCAATACGTCTTGATATCGCGCCTGCTGCCAAAGCGTAGAATACTTATAAATGTACTCTTGTATTTCTCTTTCTTGATCTCGTTTATCAATTCCAAGGAGTTTGTCGGTAGTCACATCAAAAAAAGCGGCAACCGTAGTCAACATAAATAGATCAGGTATGGTGTCCCCTCTTTCCCATTTACTTACAGCCTGAAAAGAGATTCCCAAAAATTCCGCTAATCTTTCCTGCGTAAGTCCCCTATCTATGCGCAATTTTCGTACATTTTCTCCAAAAGTAATTATCATTTCTTTCCCTCATCTATTCCATACATATGCTCAATTAGCTCAAGAACTTTATTGGAATATCCCCACTCATTATCGTACCATGAAATAAGCTTGAAGAAGTTTGAATTAAGCTCTATGCTTGCTGAAGAATCGTATATTGAAGTACGAATATCCGAATAAAAATCACTTGACACTACGGCCTCATCTGTGTATCCGAGTATTCCTTTCATTTCATTCTCAGAAGCGTTTTTGATACATAAATTAATCTTTTCAAGAGATGTTGATTCTTTAGTTCTTACAGTCAGATCAACCACAGAAACGTCAACCGTAGGCACTCTAAATGCCATTCCTGTTATCTTACCTTTAAGCTCAGGAATCACAAGTGAACAAGCTTTAGCCGCACCGGTTGAAGACGGAATTATATTTACAGAAGCTGCCCGCCCACCACGCCAGTCTTTCAAAGACTGTGCATCTACTGTTTTTTGCGTGTTTGTAGTAGAGTGTACCGTTGTCATTAAAGCTTCTTCCACGCCGAAATTGTTATGAATCACTTTTAAAAGAGGCGCAAGACAATTTGTTGTACATGAAGCGTTCGACACAACATCCATATCGGAATCATACGATCTCTCATTGACACCAATTACAAATGTAGGTGTCTCTTTATCCTTTGCCGGCGCAGTGATAACTACCTTTTTTGCTCCTCCTAAAAGATGTGAAGAAGCACTTTCTGAGGTACAAAATACACCTGTGGCTTCGGCGATGTACTCTGCACCTGCTTCTATCCACGGTATTTCAGACGGTTCTTTTATGCTAAATGTTCTGATAGTATTACCATCAACAATGAGGCTATTTTCTGAAAATGATATTTCATGCTCAAATTTACCGTGTACAGTATCGTATTTTAGCATATACGCCATATACTCCGTACTGATAAACGGATCATTAACTGCACAGACCGTAAATCTATTAGGAGCCTCAATCGCAGCCCTGAGTACAAGTCTTCCAATTCTTCCAAAGCCATTGATTCCAATTTTAATACTCATAACATATCTCCTTTATATTTTGTATCCTCATTATATCATTGCAGATACATAAAAACAATAACTGTACAATAGAACCGTTTTCTCTTACGGAGAGAATCATTCAATTAGCGATATATTAACATTGTTGAAATGAGTGATGTACACAAGTAACACGAATGCCAAGAAAATGAACAGTAAAATATTGAAAAACAAATTATAATACGATATAATGAAAAAGTATATTATGGGAAGGAGGAAATGCTGTGAAAAAGAAGATCACAATAGGAATTTTAGCTCACGTTGATGCGGGTAAGACCACCCTCAGTGAAGCGCTGCTGTACGCATCCGGAAGAATACGTACCCTCGGCCGTGTGGACCATAAAAACACGTATCTTGACACGAATACCATTGAACGTGAGCGCGGTATCACTATTTTTTCAAAGCAAGCACGTTTTTCAAGCAAAAACTGCGATTTCATCCTCCTTGATACTCCCGGTCACGTTGATTTTTCAGCGGAAACTGAGCGAACACTTTCCCTTCTTGACTACGCAGTGCTGGTCATCAGCGCCTCCGACGGCGTACAGAATCATACCCGTACTCTCTGGCAGCTGCTCGAGCACTATAACGTTCCTACCTTTATTTTTGTTAATAAATGCGATATTTCAATAAAGCTGAAGGAAGATATTGAAAAAGAGCTTTCGTGCATTCTTTCTCCTTTATGCGTTGGATTTTTAGAGCTTCAAAAGCGAGATGAACTGGAAGAAAAGTTAGCTTTCGTTCACGAGGATTTTATGGAAAGCTTTCTTTTGGGTGATGGTATTGACGACAGGGATATTGCATATCTTGTCAGCAGCCGTAAGCTGTTCCCTTGCCTGTTCGGCTCTGCTTTGCGAATGGACGGGATTGACTATTTGCTTAACACTTTAGATAAATACACACTCTCCCCTGTCTATGACAATGATATTTTTGGTGCGAAGGTCTACAAAATTTCGCGCATTGGTCAAACCAGACTGACTTATATGAAAATAACCGGCGGTACACTCTCCGCCCGCGACGAGATAAGCTATCTTTCCGAAGATGGCGTCCGTATAACCGAAAAAGTAAGCCAGATAAGGCTTTACTCAGGGGATAAGTTTGAACAGACTGACACCGTATCGGCAGGTGAGATCTGCGCTGTAATTGGCCTTTCTTCTTCCTACGTGGGTCAGGGCCTCGGACTTGAGCAGGATACTCAAAAGCCCTTACTTGAGCCTGTACTGTCCTATGCTATCAATCTTCCGCCCGAGTGTGATACACGTGTATTCTTTCCAAAGCTTAAAGAGCTTGAGGAGGAAGAGCCTTCCTTGCACCTTATGTGGAACGATGAGCTTTCACAGATCGAGGTTCGCCTTATGGGTGAGGTACAGACAGAGCTTATTAAAAGGCTGATAAGCGACAGATTTTCAATCGATTGTACTCTTGGCCAGGGTAAAATATTATATAAGGAAAAGGCCGCAGGAAAAGCTATCGGTGTCGGTCACTTTGAGCCGCTACGCCACTATGCTGAGGTTCAGCTGCTTATTGAGCCTCAGCCTAAGGGTACGGGACTGATATTTGATACAAACCTGCCCGATAATATGCTTGACACAAACTGGCAAAGACTGATCCTTACCCATCTTTACGAAAAAGACCACCGAGGTATTCTTACAGGAGCACGTCTCACTGATACGAAGATAACTCTTGTAGCAGGCAAGGCACATCTGAAGCATACCGAGGGCGGTGATTTCCGCGAGGCAACCTACAGAGCGGTAAGACACGGCCTTATGAAGTCGGGATGCACTCTTCTTGAGCCATATTACAAGTTCAGACTTGAAGTGCCCTCCTCTATGGTGGGCAGGGCTATGTCTGATCTGCAAGCAAGATCTGCAGATTTTGAGCTTGAGGATTCTGACACGGAAAATACCGTAATATGCGGAACAGCGCCTGTTGCAACACTTCACGATTATCCGCGTGAGGTGATCTCATACACCCATGGCAAAGGCAGACTTTTCTGTACATCAGACGGCTACGAGCCCTGCCACGATCAGGAAGATATTATTGCTGCCTCAGGCTACGATCCCGAGGGAGATATTGACAACCCTCCCCACTCTGTTTTTTGCGCACAGGGTGCAGGATTTACCGTACACTGGAGCGAGGTAGACAGCTACAAGCACCTTGAAGTCGATCTGAAAGATTCCGACGAAGCCATAGCAATTATACCAAAAGCTTCAACTCTTGCACGTAAATACAGCATTAGCGATGAAGACCTTGAAGCAATAATGCTACGCACGTACGGTCCCATCAGGCGCAAGCGGTACAGTGAGCCAAAACAGATGTCCTTTGACAAAAAGGATAAGCCACGTAAGTCAAAAGCTATACGCTCGCAAAGAAACATGGTAATCATTGACGGCTACAATCTCATATACTCTGACGATGTATTAAAAAGCACCGCGGATTTCAGTCTTGAGAAAGCACGTGATGATCTTATGAATATACTCAGCAATTACGTTTCTTATACTAAAACTGAGCTGGTGCTTGTCTTTGATGCTTACTTAGTTGAGGACGGCAAGGGGACGGAATCTATGCACGATGGCTACAAGGTAGTTTATACCAAAGAAAATGAAACCGCTGACACGTATATTGAAAAATTGATGTATGATCTCGGTCCGGATTACAGTATACGAATGGTAACCAACGACAGGCTTTTACAGTTTTCAGCAGTACATTCAGGAGTTTCACGTATGACTGCTAAGGAATTCCTTGAAGAGCTTACACGCATCGGTAACGAAATAAACGAATTTGTACGTAAGCTTTCAGAATGTAAGAGTTGATTTGACTTAGCGATAACTATAGAAAGCAATCGTTTTTTGTGTTATACTGTTTATGAAAGGTGTGATAATTTGATACATAAGGAATACAGACAAAAAGCTAACGGTGCTGATACTGCTGTCCTGTTTATACACGGAATCGTAGGAACACCTAATCATTTTATTCCCTTCTATCATTTAGTACCTAACAATGTTTCTCTTTACAGTATTCTCCTCGACGGTCACGGCAAGGATCCAAAAGATTTTTCTAACACTTCCATGAAAAAATGGGAAAGTCAAGTCCGTGGTATAATCGATGAACTGTGTGAAACCCACGACAATATTTATATCATCGCTCACTCCTTGGGAACGCTTCTTGCTACAGAACAGGCTATATGCAACAAAAAGATCAAAGGACTCTTTTTCCTTTCTATGCCAATCACCGTATTCGTAAAACCTTCTATGATACCCACCGCTCTCAGCGTTTGTTTGGGTAAACCTAACCCGAATAATAAATCAGCAATAAGCGCAGCTAACTGTTACGGAATTGAACCAAACAGAAACTTGTTTCTTTATCTCAAATGGATACCGAGATTTATTGAACTCCTTTTCAAAGTAAAAAGCACAAGAAAGATACTTTCCAATCTGGAAACGCCGTGCGTATCATATCAGTGTCTTCTGGACGAGGTCGTATCTCCACGGTCCATAAAGTATTTAACAAAAAAATCAAATATTACCGTAAAAGCGCTGCCTGACTCAAGCCATTACTATTATGGTGACGAGGATATGAATACACTTCTCAAAGATATTAAACGGTTTATGGAATTTGAGCAATAATATATTTAACTCAACTTTATGACATCAAAAGACTATGGAGAACATGAAAACTGTTAATAGACAGATTTTGTCATTATTGCATTTTTTAAAGAAATTTGTTACAATGTGATAGAATTTGTACTGGGAGGATTTATGGACGTTAATTATAAAAACAAAAAGCGATATAAAACCGCGAAATACCCCATAAGACAGCCCATATACATTATGTGGCTCATTTGGTTTCTCTCTAAGATACTGCTTATAGGCAAGAAATACAAGGTTGAAAAGATAAACATGGAAGGACTTAAGCCCCCATACATTCTTCTCAGCAATCATCATTACTTTATAGACTTTGAGCTTTGCGCTCAGCTCACTTACCCTCACAGAGTAAACAACGTTGTAAGCATTGACGGATATTACCGCCGCCCGTGGCTTATGGAATGGATCGGTGCTATCTGCACAAGAAAGTTTACCAACGATATGCACCTTATCAGATCCATAAAAAAGGTTCTTGCCCGCGGCGATATTCTTTGTATGTACCCTGAAGCAAGATATACCCCCATCGGTACTCTAGCCTTCCTTCCCGACTCAGTCGGTATGCTTTGTAAGATGTGTAAGGTTCCCGTTGTCTGCGTAGTTCACCACGGAAATCACCTTCATTCTCCATTCTGGAATTTCAGAAAGAAGAGAAAGGTCCCCCTGCATACCACAATGACAAAGATACTCACTCCTGAGGAAATGAAGGAAATGTCCTACGACGAGATCAATGCACGTATCAGAGAGGCTATGACCTATGATGAGTACCAGTATCAGAAGGATAACGGTATTCTCATTAATGAACCATTCCGTTCAGAAGGACTTCACAAGGTACTTTATCAGTGTCCTCACTGTATGACAGAATCCAAGATGGCATCTGAGGAAAGCGAGCTCTTCTGCAAGGAATGTAACAAGCGTTGGCGTCTTAACGAGGACGGTACTCTAACAGCCCTTTCCGGTGATACGGAATTCTCTCACGTTCCCGATTGGTTTGAATGGGAGCGCAGTCAAGTGAAAAAGCAAATTGATGAGGGCACGTATTCTTTCTCTGATGAGGTGGACGTATATTCCCTGCCCCGTTGTTGGAGATTCGAGCACATCGGTAAGGCTACCCTCACACATGACATTGAAAACGGCTTTACCCTCAGCGGTCACTACAACGGAGAGGACTATCTTATTCACAGAGATCCTCTTGAAACAAACAGTCTTCACGTTGAATATGATTATTGCTACATAAAGCCCTTTGACTGTGTTGATATCTCAACCGAAAACGACTCTTTCTACTGCTATCCTGTAAAGGAAAACGTTATAACAAAGCTTGCCTTTGCCACGGAAGAGATATATAAGAAAAAGTATGCTCAGATAAGACGACCCGAGCGAAGGATCAGAGAAAAAGCATGATAAAAGCTCCTTGCAAGTTTTTGCAAGGAGCTTTTCATTATTGAAGAATTGTTTCTTCAAATCTTCTGAGAGCAGATACGTACCCATCTCTGTCTATAAGCACACACAGACCGTGTCCCGCTTCGGGTACTGTCACAAGCATCTTCTTTGTGGGACAGGCATCGTATAATTCTCGGCTCATTTCACAGGGAACAAAGTCATCATTCTCGCCGTGAAAGAATATTATCGGCACTCGTGCTCTTTTTACTGCCTCAATGGGTGAATCCTCTTCAAGTCTGAAATGACCGAAAAGCCAAGCACCAAGTCTTATAAACGGATATATGAGCTTTGGTGGAAGACCCATTTCCTTAACTACCTTTTTTATGATACGTCGAGCTGATGAATAAGGGCAATCGGCAAGAACGTATATAACGTTTCTGAGATTTTTATCACCTGCCGCCATTACGACGGTAGCCGCGCCCATTGATATTCCGGTAAGTATTATCTGAACGTCCCTTCCAAAGCGTGAGACTGCAAAATCCACCCATAAAAGGCAGTCTCTCTTTTCGTTGATACCAAAGCTTATGACATGGCCGTCGCTTCTGCCCGATGCTCGGTGGTCTACAACAAGAACATTATGCTCAAGAGCAAAGCTTCTGAAAACCCCGCCGCCCATATCTCTTTCGGAATTTCCCTGATACCCGTGAAACATGATTTCCACAGGAGCGCCTTTTTTGCATTCATAATACTTTCCGCGAAGGGTGAGGCCGTCAAATGACGTTATTGAAACGTCCTCGTGTGGCATAGCCCTCACTTCCTTGATCCACCGTACCATTTTATCGCGGTATACTTCATAAATCTCGCCCTCGGGAATATCATACTCATCATCACCGAGAATTTTTCTTTCAGGAGAATAGAACACCCTGAAAAAGCAGATGAGCGATGTGATTAAAACCAAAAGTATAATGAATAAAAGTATACCGGCTGCAATTATATATCCCATAAACACCCCCACGTTATGCTATAGATTATACCATTTTTCACCTTTTAATACAAGCATAATATTTTTAGCAGTTTTGGATACAATGAAACCAGTAGGAAAGGAAGGTCAAATTATGATAGAATCAGATACAATAAAGCTTTTACGTGAATGTGATGCAGGGGTAAAGATGGGTACCGATTCCATCGAAGACGTACTTCGATTTGTCAAAAACGATGAGATGAGAAAATATCTTTCCAAATGCAAAACTGAGCACGAAAAACTGAAGATCGAAATTGACGAGCTTCTTGAAAAATATAATGATAACGGTAAAGATCCAAATCCCATTGCCAAAAGTATGTCCTGGATGAAGACAAACGTAAAAATGGGTCTTGACGAATCAGATGAAACCATTGCAGATCTTATGACCGACGGTTGCAACATGGGAGTTAAATCCCTGAACCGTTATCTTAATGAATATGAAGCGGCAGACGAAGTTTCAAAAGATATTACAAAGCGTCTTATAAACCTTGAGGAAAAGCTGGCAATAGATATAAGAAAGTATTTATAAAACATTAAAGCCTCCCGATTTCGGGAGGCTTTATTCATATTTTTACTATTCCAAATACGTCAAGTATAGATGATACCAATATCAAAATGATGCATATGGGAGCTATATATCTTATCATAATTGCAAAAAGCTTTTTCTCTCGGAATTTTCCCGAAAGCTCCACCTCTTCGGTAACTGCCTTGGGTTTTATCACATAACCAACAACTATGCAGGTAGCAAATGCAACTACAGGCATCAGTATATTGTTGGCAAGGAAATCAAAGAAGTCAAGGAATGTCATACCTATGATCTTAATATCATTCCATGCGCTATATCCGAGAGCAGAAACGCATCCAAGCAAAAGGCTGAACACAAGCACCGCAATACAAGCAGGAACACGCCTCATCCCAAGCTTATCCTGCAATACGGAAACCACCGTTTCCATAAGCGAAATAGATGAGGTGAGAGCTGCTAAGAAAACCATAAGGAAGAACACAGCACCTATTACACTTCCGTAAGGCATAGTATCGAACACCCTGGGAAGGGTCACAAACATTAGTCCCGCTCCCTTATTTAATGCTGTTTCATCACCGCCTGAAAAAGCAAATACTGCCGGCACAACCATAAGTCCTGCAAGAAATGCTACCCCGGTGTCAAAAAGCTCTATCTGTCTTACTGACTTCTCTATGCTGACCTCCTTCTTCATGTATGAGCCGAAGGTTATCATTATGCCCATAGCAAGAGACATTGAGTAAAACAACTGCCCCATTGCAGCAACCACGGTCATTACGGAGAACTTGGAAAAATCGGGTTTAAGGTAATAAACAACTCCTTCAACTGCTCCGTCCATTGTTACAATGGAATATATTGCAATGAAAAGTATCAGTACTACAAGAATAGGCATCATTATTTTACTAACCTTTTCAACGCCCCTCTGTACTCCCAGCAGTACAACGACAGAAGTAATTATTATATAGATCGAAAACCAAATTATAGGCTCGGATACATTCTCAATATACTTATCAAAGAATGATATCTCAGTTAAAGCTCCTGCTACCTCAGTCTTATTGATAACAGCCATCTCACTTCCCTGTCCGGATATAAAGCCGAAAAGGTATTTCATTACCCATCCGCCAATAACGGAATAGTAAGGAAGTATAAGTGCAGGTACAACAGAGGCAAAAACACCAACAAAGGTAAATCTTCGGTCAAGCTTCTGAAAAGCTCCTATAGGGCTTTGGCCTGTTTTCCTTCCGATAGCTATCTCTGCTATCATCAGAGAAAAACCAAAAGTTACTGCCAGTATTATATAAACGAGAAGAAATATACCTCCTCCGTATTTTGCCGCAAGGTATGGAAATCTCCATATATTTCCAAGTCCAACGGCACTTCCTGCTGCCGCAAGGACAAATCCAATTTTCCCTGTGAACGTACTTCTTTTTATTTCCATTGGTCTATGCTCCAACAAATTAAATGCCCTGTTATTATCTCACAAAACCATAGAAATTACAACCCATTGGAGAAATTTTCTTGTAGTTATTTACATTATTTGTCTTCTTTGAGACAAATTTTAAGTCTTTCCCTTCCGTTCTCATATGCTTTTTTGGATTCTGAAAGTAATGACATATAAAACTCCTCAGCTGCTTTCTTTCTCTCTTTCGCCAAAGCAGCACCTCTTTCCGTAAAGAATCTACTGTAAAGCTTTTTCAGTTTATAATGGTATTCTCTGAAAAAAGAAGGCTCTTCTGTATTTTCACCGTCACATACAGTATCATCATTAAGAGTGTACAAGGGCTCCGTCACACTTCCGCGATAAATAAGCGAGCGGGCCATACCCATAGCCCCACATACGTCTACCTTATCGGCATCGAAAAGGATCTTTGCTTCTATACTCTTTGGGGGATTATTGCTTCTGAATCGATGAGTATATATACATTCTCTGACGAGTGCTGCATTTTCATCGCTCCATCCAATGGATATAAGATATTCGTATGCCTTTTTACTGCCAACCTCGGCATGACACACTCTTGGATCCTCAATCTGCTCTTTGCGACCGATATCATGAAGAAGACACGCCGCTAAAAGTATATCCATATTAACGTTTTCCTCGTGCTCCGCAATATCAAGGGCAATATAAAGCACTCTGTATACGTGCTCCTTATCGTGCGCTGAATCGGACATACATCCTATCATATATTCTTCAATTTTGCGAAATTCCTTATTAGTCATAAGTACCTCAGAAAAATTCAAAAGGGGACGCAAGCGTCCCCTTTTTTGATTTGTTATCTATTATTGATAAGCTTTGTAAGCTCAACGGGATCAACGATCTTGCCGTCCTTGTAAACACGCATGTTACCGGAAGCGATCTCGTCGATAAGAATAACCTCACCGTTATTGTAACCGAACTCGAACTTGATATCCCAAAGATCAAGGCCTATAGACTTAAGGTCATCAGCAACGATCTTTGTGATAGCGAGAGTCTGAGCCTTCATGGACTCGAACATTTCAGGGCTCATAACGCCGAGAGCTGCAAGGCCCTCACCTGTTACGAGGGGATCGCCCTTTGCGTCATTCTTGAATGTGCACTCAACGTAGCCGCCTTCAAGAACTGTACCGTCTGCAATATATTCGCCGTATCTGCGGATAAAGCTACCTGTTGCAACAAGGCGGCAGATAACCTCAAGACCGTGACCGAAAACAGTTGCGGGAAGAACTTCCATAGTAGCGTCCTCAACGTTTGCTCTTACGTAGTGAGTCTTGATGCCAGCCTCCTTAAGAAGCTCGAAATAGTGAACAGAGCTGATAAGGTTAGCCTTACCGATACCCTCAATTGTGAGACCTACGGAATTTTCACCGGGATCGAACACACCGTCTTTTCCTGTGCAATCGTCCTTGAACTTGAGCATTACATTGCCGTTGTCAAGAGCATAAACATCCTTGGTCTTTCCTTCGTAAAGCTTTTTCATATTAATCCTCTTTCTTTTTCTTTATCCCTATACGGAACAAATAGACTTGGAATACTCTCTAATTATATAACTCTTTTTTTTATTTGTAAATAAGTATTATAACAAATTTTGCAAAATTGAATAATTTTTTTCTGTACAAATTGCAAAATCATTTTTGCATTTTTTCTACGTACTTAAAATAAAGTGAATCATCCGGTCTTTTTATAATCAGCGCAAAATAAGTATCAGAGGTTTTATCGTCAAGACTGCAATTAAACACCAGTCTGTACGTATTCTCTGTCTCCTCAACACTTACAACGTTAATATCTATCTCCCACTCAAAGGGCTGTGCCGCTGTGATATAGGCATCAATACTCTCAATGTAATAATACATCTTTCCGCTTTCATTGGTAATCTTTTCTTTACCGCCGAAATACTTATACGCTGTGTTTTCAAAGTCTGATGCCGGAATTACCACTGAAAAATCCACCCGACTGTTTGCATCATGCGCCTGTTCTATCAGATCGGGGTTTCCTGCGTATTTTGCAAAATTTTCGCTGTACATACGGTTAAGAATAGCATCCCTGCAAAGCTTTATTGCTTCCGCAGTACCGTGAAACTCCGGAATGTCAATGGAGTTTACGGTCATTATCTTCACCATATCAGCTAAGGTTTTAGCAGTATCACTATCAGTTTCATATGTCTTTATTATTTTCTCGCCTTCATAGTCATGTGTATCGAATCCCAGCGTTGCAAAAAATTCTCTTGCAGCGCTACATGAGCATAGAGTAAATAAAATCAAAGAAAGACATATAAGACAAAGGATTTTTTTCATATTATCAGCCCATTACTACTTCAACGTTATGAACGTTTCCGTCACCTATGGGAGCAACTGTATTTCCTTCTATCTTCACACCGTCAACGCATACGCTTACCACGCCCTTGCAAACAGCTGCCGAGTTATCAACGTGGATCTTATATGTATCGCCACGGAACTTTCTTGTTACGGTAAACTCCTTAAGCGTATCGGGAATGCAGGGATCGACCTTAAGTCCCGCGTAGTCGGGCATAATACCGAGAATGAATCGGGAAATATTATAGAACGTCCAGGCCGCGGTACCTGTAAGCCATGAATTCTTAGCCTCACCGTGACGAACAGCATCCTTGCCTGCGATCATCTGAGAATATACGTAAGGCTCTGTTCTGTGGATCTCGCTGATATCCTCGATGTATGCAGGACAAGTCTTCTTATAAACCTCAAAGGCACGGTTTCCACGTCCGATCACAGTCTCAGCAATGGAGATCCAAGGGTTATTATGGCAGAAAATACCCGCGTTTTCCTTATATCCGGGGGGATAGGAGGAGATCTCTCCAAGCTCTATGTGGTATCTTGTATAAGGAGGATTATTAAGTACGATACCGTACTTTGTATCAAGTCTTTCAATTACGGAGTCAAGAGCCTTAACAGCAAGGCCTTCCTCAACACCGATTCCACCCATAATACAGAATCCCTGAGGCTCGATGAATATCTGTCCCTCTTCGCACTCGTGGCTTCCTATCTTATTGCCGAATGCATCATATGCACGGATGAACCACTCTCCGTCCCAACCGTGAGTAAGAACTGCGTCGTACATATCCTTAAGCGCCTTCTTTGCGTTTTCAGCGTCTTCAAGTCTACCGGTCTTTTCGCAAAGAGCAACGTAATCGGGACCTACTGCTACAAACATACCTGCAATGAACACACTTTCTGCAACAGGACCCTCGGAGGGACCGGATGTCTGGAAGGATTCGCCGGGAGTTTCTGAGAAGCAGTTAAGATTGAGACAGTCGTTCCAGTCTGCACGACCGATAAGAGGAAGTCCGTGAGGACCAAGATTATTTGTTACGTGATCAAAGGAGCGCTTAAGATGCTCCATCATGGGAGCAGCCTTTGATTCGTCATTATCAAAGGGTACCATATCGTCAAGGATAGAGTAATCACATGTTTCCTTTATATATGCTGCAACGCCGAAGATAAGCCACAGGGGGTCATCGTTAAAGCCTGAACCGATATCGGAGTTACCCTTCTTTGTGAGAGGCTGATACTGATGGTAAGCGCTGCCGTCCTCCATCTGAGTTGCGGCAATATCATATATTCTCTCTCTTGCACGCTCGGGTATGAGATGAACAAATCCGAGAAGGTCCTGAGTGGAGTCACGGAATCCCATTCCACGTCCGATGCCTGACTCAAAATAAGAAGCAGAACGGGACATATTAAAGGTAACCATACACTGATACTGGTTCCATGTATTAACCATTCTGTTCATCTTCTCATCAGCAGATTCAACGGAATAAATAGAGAGAAGCTTTTCCCAGTAAGCTTTGAGAGTTGCAAGTGCTTCGTCAACCTGCTCATCGGTCCGGAAAGCTGCGAGAAGCTTGTTTGCGGGAGCCTTGTTGATAACGTCCTGGCTTTCCCACTTTTCATCCTTGGGATTTTCACAGTAGCCGAGAACAAATACAAAGCTCTTCTCTTCCCCTGCCTCAAGGTCAACGTTGATCATATGAGAGCCGATGGGAGCCCAGCCGGACGCAACGGAATTCTGTGCCTCACCTGCAAAGGGGACGTTAGGACAATCAAAGCCGTTATAAAGGCCGATAAAGGTCTCACGGTCTGTATCAAAGCCGTCTATAGGAGTATTTACGGAGAAAACAGCATAATGATTGCGGCGCTCACGGTACTCTGTCTTGTGGTAAATAGTACTTCCAATTACCTCTACCTCTCCGATTGAGAAGTTACGTTGGAAGTTAGTCTGGTCATCCCATGCATTCCAAAGACAGAATTCTACAAACGAGAAGAGCTTGATGCTCTTTTTCTCTGAGGACTCGTTCTTAAGACGAAGTCTGTGTACCTCACAGGTGTATCCGAGGGGTACAAATGCAGTCTGCTCGGCAGTCAGCCCGCCAACTGTGGACTTTATCTTTGTATAACCCATACCGTGACGGCACTCATAAGACTCATAAGGAGTCTTAACAGGCATCCAGCCGGGTGTCCATACCTTGCCGCCGTCATTAATATAGAAATACCTTCCGCCTGCATCTGTGGGAGTATTGTTATATCGATAGCGGGTAAGTCGGAGCATTCTCGCATCACGGTAGAAGCAATATCCACCGGATGTATTGGAAATAAGTCCGAAGAAATCCTCACTTCCAAGGTAGTTTATCCAGGGATAAGGAGTGTCAGGTCTTGTGATCACATATTCGCGATCAATGTCGTTAAAATAGCCGAATTTCATCTATATACTTCCTTTCATTGATTTCTTATTTGATATCTGCAATACTTACGCCATCAAGTGATTCTCTGTAAATATGGCAGATGCTTTTTATTATTTCTTTATTCTCATCCTCAGTGAGATCATATACTCCGAAAACCTTAAATCCATATGCCGATGCGGTTTTCACAGCATGAAGGGCATCCTCAAATACCCAAGTATCAGCCAGCGGAGTTCCAAGCTTATTATGAGCATATAAGAACACATCAGGCTTGTCCTTACCGCATCCCACATCAGAGCACGTAACAATTCCCTCGAAATATTTCATTATGCCGAGCCTTTCAAGAGCAGGACGTATAAGGCTCTCATAGGTTGCAGTGGCTATATACATTTTCACACCATTTGCACTGAGCATCTCGAGAAGCTCAAAAACACCGTCTTTCAGTGTGACCTCCTCAAAGTAAAACCTCTGAGTTACCCTTTCGCAGTCCTCTTCAACCTCATCGGCAGTCATAGCGAGAGGATAGTTATCAGCTATCTCCTCAGCAACCTCTCTTAAGCTGAAATATTTGATCTTTTCATCAAAATCGGGACCTGCTTCGATCCCTTTAGAGCGAAGATAAAACTCACCGAAGTGTATCCACATCTGCATTGAATCAAGCAGGGTTCCGTCAACGTCAAATATTGCACCCTTTATCATCTTGCACGCTCCACGAAGCTTTTGGCATCATCATTCCACATTACCATGAGAACGCCGTCACCAACACTGATCCTTGCACTCTTACCTGTAAATTCATTACTTACGCCAAGAGGGACAGTGCTTGTGAGGCATGCATTATCCAGCGGATATTTGAGCCCTTCAATGGTAACACCCGTAGATCTGTCTATTGCAAAAACAGATACAAGCCCTTCCTTTCCTTCTTCAAAGGAAAGATCGGTCTCATCACCGAAAATACATACGGCATTTTCTTCTCCCCAAAGCCAGCATACGGCACCGTGATCAGCAGCTCCCGCGCAGTTCTGAAGATTCGCCATAGTATGATCAAGACGTCCGCCAAGACCTCCGTATATAACGAAATCGCGATACCCTCTTTTCATTCCCTCAGCAAGAGCAAGGGCGGTATCCGTATCATCCTTTTCTGTAGGGTGACATATCTTATTATCATGCTCGGGGATATGACCGAGAGAATCGAAATCTCCTACGCAAAGGTCAGCGCAAACTCCGATCTTATCAAGATGAGCAAGGCCTCCGTCTGCGGCAATAACGTAATCTCCGTCTTTTTTATCTATGTACATTCCGTCGGTAACACAGGCACCGACTATGTAGCAAATATTATTACTCATTTATACTTCCTTTTCATTCAGCTCCGAATATCAGAAGCTTTGCATAAGACATATATTCCCGAACAAGCACGGAAAACATTGAATAAGGATTGGGATCCTTTGCAAGCACAAACTTACTGTCTATATCGAGGCGTGATGATATAAGCTCAATTCTCGGTATATGGAATGCGTTTGATATTGAAACTATACCGTTTTTATTAAGGTCATGCTTTTCAATAATTTCATAAGAATTCTTTATATTCTCAACAGTATTTCTTGCCTTATCCTCAACGTATATTCTTTTCTCATCTATACCCATTTCAATAAGATAGTTCTTCATGACCACACCCTCGGGCATGGGTTCATCCGCTCCCTGTCCTCCTGAAACTATACATACCGATCCGGGGAGAGCATCCATATATTCAACCGTTTTGTCAAGTCTTTTTCTCAGAGTAACGCCGGGTCTGTCTCCCTGAAGACCTGCACCGTATACGATAAAAACTGAATCCTCAGAAAGATCCTCAGGCTCTGCCTGAAGCATTCCGGCGCTGAATATGTATGAGCTAAGAATAAGAAACGTTATACAATAGAAAAGCATTCCGTATGCAAATATATTCTCAAGCACCTTGAAAAGCTTTTTCGGGATCTTTTTTTCAAGCTGTCTTCTGAAAAACACGGGAATTCCGGCAACAGCAATACCAAGAAAAGCTGCAATAAGCTCTATTTTGTTTGACGGCCAGAAAATCAGCTTTAAAAGGTATGAAACGTAAGCAATAAAGCCAAATGATCCGCAGACCATATATACGACCTTTAAAGCTTTATTATATATAACCGATATATTCTCTTTTTTTGTCATTTTTCAAGTTCCTTTACGGCATTTGAAAGTATGACCGCAAAATCATAAATTCCGCTGACAGGTACCACCTCAGCCTCTGTCAGCTTCATAGGCTTTTTCTGAATGCTGCGCTTTGGAAGCGCTATCTTTTTAAATCCTATACGCTCTGCTTCCTTGGCTCTCTGCTCGGCGCATGAAACGGCACGCACTTCTCCTGAAAGTCCGATCTCTCCAGCCACTATCAGATCTGCAGGCACGGGAATATCCTTAAAGCTTGACGTGAGCGCCATCGCAATTGCCGCATCTGCAGCCGGCTCATCTATTCTGAGGCCGCCTATAACGTTCAGATAAACGTCGCACTGAGAAAACTTAAGTCCCAGCCTCTTCTCGAGAACAGCCAAAAGAAGACACATACGGTTATAATCAATACCGTCCGCCATTCTTTTTGGCGTAGGATACGCCGTAGGTGTTGTAAGAGCCTGGATCTCTGCGATAATGGGTCTCGTTCCCTCCATAAGGCATACAGCGCAGCTTCCCGAAACACCCTTAGGACGTCCTGCAAGCAGCATTGCAGAAGGATTGTCGACCTCATCAAGCCCTGTATCCGTCATTTCGAAAACGCCGATCTCATTTGTGGAACCGTATCTGTTTTTGATTGCTCTGACGATCCTGTGGCTCTGGCTACGGTCACCCTCAAAATACAGAACAGCATCAACCATATGCTCAAGCACCTTGGGACCCGCAATACCGCCCTCTTTATTTACGTGACCTACAAGTATTATTGCAGCTCCGTCAGCCTTTGCACGGGCAACAAGCTGAGAGGAGCACTCTCTGACCTGAGTTATGCTTCCCGCAGATGAATCAGCCGATGCAGACACCATAGTCTGCACCGAATCAACTATCACAACGTCGGGACTTACCCTGTCATATTCATTAATAACCGTATCAAGATCGTTTTCTGTAAGCACGAGCACGTCTGATGCATCTACACCCAGACGCTTTGCTCTGAGTTTCAGCTGACCCTTGGATTCCTCACCCGACACATAAAGAACGCTGTAGTTATCGTCAGCCTTCCCGCAAAGCTGCATAAGAAGTGTGGACTTTCCGATACCGGGCTCACCCGCCAGAAGCACCGCGCTTCCGGGGACAAGACCGCCGCCGAGAACGCGGTCAAGCTCACCGATACCCGTGATAATTCTCTCCGAGTTCTGATCCTCCATTTCAGAAAAAGGAACAGCGATCTCCTTTGAAAGCACTCTCTTTACAGCAGCGCTCTGCTTTGGCTGAGGACGATAAGTTTCCTCAGTCAAGGTATTCCACGCGCGGCAAGATGGACACTGTCCGCTCCAACGGGGAAACTGTCCGTCGCACTCGCTGCATACATATACTGTCTTTGGTGCCTTCATAATTTCACTTCCTTGCGTAGTCATAACTATACATTTTGATTATATCACACACAAGGATTTATTGCAAGACTATTTTATGTCTGAAACTCTTTCATAGCATCTGTAATACCTGCTGAAATACAAAGAGCCAAGGATTTTTGATAATCGCTGTCCTTCAGCATTTCAAGCTCAGAGCTATTGGAAAGAAAACCGCACTCCACAAGCACCGCAGGCATCTGCGAGCGATGCAAAATATAAATATTGCTCCCTGCTCTTTTGATCTCTCTCTCGTTGTCATTTTGTAAGGAATCCTTCACAGTTGACTGTATCCTTAACGCCGCAGTTATGCTGTCACTGTTGTTGGCCGAATAATAGACCTGAAGGCCCTTGTATTCTTCATCGGCAAATTTGTTCATATGGATACTGACGAATAATTTACATTCCGATTCCTTTGCAATACGCACTCTGTTTTTCAGATCATAGGTTTTCTTAACTCCGGAATAATCATTAAGATCGCTGTATGCATCATATAGCATTACATCATCTTTTCTGGTCATTTCGCATTTGATGCCCGCAAAAGTAAGAATATCGTATACCTTTTTGGCAACGCTGAGGTTCAATTCCTTTTCAAGAGTACCGTCACCACCTATACATCCGCCGTCCTCGCCCCCGTGCCCGGGGTCTATAACAACGGCAACGGACGGCTCATCATAAACCGTTGCAACAGTACTTGCCTTCTCTCCTCTGTTTTGAACAAACAAGAATCCCCCCGCAGCTACTATCATTGCAGTTGAAAGAGCAATAAAGCTAAGTGACCATTTAATAATATGCCTCATAAATCCGACCTCCGTTTTTCTCCTTAAATGTATATGACGGAGACTGTAAAAATAGCATACGCAAAAAAAATATGATATAATTATAAAAAAATGTAACCTTTTACAAAATTTGACGAGTTATATAGTAGAGGGGCAAAGGAGGTGGGAATATGAATAATCTGTCTGATGAAAAAATCGTTGAGCTGTATTTCCAGCGAAACGAGCTTGCAATTTCTGAAACTGCAAAAAAATACTCGGGATACCTTGAAAAGGTAGCGTTCAATATTTTATCAGACCGCGAAGATGCTAAGGAAAGCGTCAACGATACATATCTCGCCGCCTGGAATTCCATTCCCCCGAACCGCCCAAATATACTTTCCACCTATCTTTCAAAGCTTACAAGGAGAATATCCATAGACGCCTTCAGAAAAAAGAACCGAGACAAAAGGAAAGCAGGTGAATATGCCCTGTCTCTTTCTGAGCTTTCCGATCTTAATTCAACTTCCCATCAACCAAACGAAGAAATGGAAAACCGGCTTCTCAGCGAGAAGATCTCTGATTTCTTACGTGGCTTAAAGCCGGAAGCAAGAAACGTGTTTATAGGGAGATATTATTACTTTGACTCTGTTCGCGATATTGCCGGATACTGTAAAATATCAGAATCAAAGGTAAAAACACTCCTTCACAGAACACGGACAGATCTTCGCAAATACCTTGAAAAGGAGGGATTTTACATATGAACGAAGAAAAGATAATCGATGCAATAGGAGATATTGATGAATCCCTGCTGCTTGAAACCCATAATCTGAGAATACGGAAAAGAACAGTTTTTCCTTATAAAGCCGCGGCTGTCATTGCAGCCTGTATTTTACTTACTGTAGCGTTGCTCCCCTGGAAAAGGATGCTTTCAGGAAACGATCCTTCCGTAACAGATGCGCCAAATACAGACGTTCTCCAAAACGATGAAACCTCATTCTTTGATACAACCGACAAAAAGGATGACTCTCCCATCGCAGTTCCCGAAAGCACGCACGGTGATACTCAAAGAAGTACACAATCCCCCGATATTCCCGATGCAGAAGATGCGGTCACCACTTTCACCCCTGCCGTTACTCTTCCCCCTGCTCCCGATGTTCAAAAGTCTCCGGAGACCACGGGACCGTATATTGAAAGCCCTGATGAGACCGACACAGAGGATACCACTGCTGTTGAAAAAGAAACTACAGGCCCTGTTATTCCCGAAACGCCTTTGACTCCCGATCACGGCATAGTCCTGCCTCAGTATCCCACGATACTGTCACGAGCATTATATCCTGTACAAGATCAGTACCCAACATCAGAAGCATTACGCAAGGAATGGAGAGAAATAACCGCTGTTAGGATCAATTACTACAAAGACAGAATAGGTAATATTGACAGCTTTATGGCCCGTATGGCACAACAGCTTTTTGCTAATTATCAGAATAGCAATTTCGTTTATTCTCCTGTGAATGCATATTTATCCTTGGGAACCCTTGCGGAAGCTACCGCTGGTAACAGCCAAGCACAGCTCCTTGAACTACTGGGAGAAGAAGACATATACAGTCTAAGAAGAAGTGCAGAAAGTGTTTGGAATGGCTGTTACCGCGATGACGGTATAGTTACAAGCATACTCGGAACATCTATGTGGTTCGATGATATGTTTGTTCCAAATACTTCCGTCACCGAAGTTATTTCTGATTACTATTATGCATCATCTTTCTGGGGAAATATGGGTGAAGAGAATTACGATAAACTGATGCAATCATGGATCAATGAACAAACTAACGGACTTCTCAAGAATTCTGTATCACAATACAAATTCAATACGCTTGACGTAATGTCAGTGGTATCAACAGCATATTTCAAGGCAGACTGGTCCTCAGTATTCGCTAAACAATATACGAGAAGCGCTGTATTCCACTCTCCAAACGGTGATATTACAGCTAAATTTATGTACCGCGGAGAAAGTGAACTGTATTATGAAGGTGAAAACTTTAGTGCAACGCGCCTGCAATTTAAAGAGGGTGGATCAATGTGGTTCATTCTTCCGGATGAAGACGTAAATCTGCAAAGCCTGTTCAAAGACACAGAAGCCGTAGACTTTATCACAGGGAAAGTACAAAAAGATACTTCTTCCTTTAAAAGCTCCAAAATACATTTGTATTTGCCGAAATTTGATATAACCACAGATATTGATCTCAAAAACAATCTTATAAATATGGGTGTAACTGATGTTTTTGATGATTTAAAGGCTAATTTTTCACCCTTGACAAATAAAGATATATACGCCAAAAATCTCTGTAGCTCTGTAAGACTACGCATTGACGAATATGGTTGCGAAGGAGTAGCAGTCACAAAGTGGACCGGCGGTATTGGTGGAGCTCAGCCAATAACCTTTAAAATTAACAGACCCTTTATTTTTGTAGTTATAAGCGACGTTGGGCTTCCTTTATTCGTAGGAACGGTTAATTATCCTAACTGAATATTTTAATTGAATAAGCAATATTTTATAAACCAGAGAAAGGAATGCAATTATGAAAAAATTAATATCCATCCTGTTGGTGCTTTCAATGATCTTCATCAGCACCGGAACAGTTTTTGCGAGCGACTCACAGGAAGACTCCCCCGCCTACTCACTGGAAGAGCTCTTCGCAGATTATCACGAGTACTCCCTCAGCGAAATGGTTAGGTTCATTGGTGCTAACAAAAAAATCTACAGTTTTGTTGAGTATTTCAGAGATGCTGCTCAACCTTCTATTATGTATCCCGAATCTATATTTTTCATTAACGCGCAAAGAGATGTAGAATTCACGGGTGCGGAGAAACGTTCCGATCCCAGAGTTTACGGAATAAATTGTAACATAGATTTCTTCAAGTATTTTTACAACACAGCACGTGTCACATCGCCCACTGATTCTTCAATGAAAGGAAAGATACTGTCAGGCGAACGCGGAAACAGACTTATGCCCATTGAGCTTAACAAAGAATTCGTAGAATATGTATGCTCCCTTGACCGTATTGAAGGCAATAGACTGATAGTTAATTTCTTTATGAACATATATAATCAGGAAGAGGTCGTAGGTATCTCATGGTATTTCAATGGATTTGTTTATCCCGAAGATTGGGATTTCAGCGACTATGTTTCTCCTCCCCGCTTTGTTAACAGCGGTGACTGTAACGGAGACGATCTTGTCAGCGGTGCAGACGGATATTTGCTGAAGAGCATTCTCAGCGGAAACGACGACAGCCGTATCGATCCACTTACAGTTGATATAGCTTGTGACGGAGAACTGAACGCAAAAGATTCTCTTGTTCTGAAGGAAAAAATTGTTATAGGATAAGTTGATTTTGCAATTTAATGACTGCCGAGAGAAAACTGTCGGCAGTCCTATGCAAATTTTCTAATAAATTAACAAATGTGAGGTGAAATTATGAAAAGAATAGTTTCTATCCTGTTGGTGCTTTCAATGATCTTCATCAGCACCGGAACAGTTTTTGCAACCGAATTGGAAGCAGACAGCCCAAGCTACGCCCTGGAAGATTTTTTTAAAGACTATCATGAATATTCACTCAGCGAAATGATTAGATTCATCGGTGCTAATCCCGCTGCCTACGGCTACGTTGAATATCTCAGTTATAATTATATGGGCTTAGATGATTACAATTACGATTACGACCTTTGGACAACAATTCACGTATCGGGAGATTTTAGCCAAACTAGCGCAAGGTCTAAAGTATTTAGCCAGTTTGCTGCTAAAATCAACACAGAAAAATATATGACAGAAGATAACACAGAAACCTACCGATACCTTGATTATTGTGTAATAAACACTTCACGTCCTTCAAGTCCCAGTTCATATATGAAAAACTTTAGTATTCTTGTAGGAGACAAAGGAAATATATGCTTTCTTATAGAAATCAAAAATGAATTTATAAAGCATTTAAAATCTCTCGATCGTATAGAGAGAAACAGGAAAATTCTCAATTTTTTAATGAATCTGATGGACGATGAATTTGTAGGCGTTTCTTTTTCATTCCTTGACGATCCTATGATTTATAATGATTATGCTTCCTATGCTTCTACCGATACTCCTTCTACTTTCGTTAATACTAATAGTTCTTCTTTTACTTATATCAACCCTGACACTTGTGAGCCCATTGTTAATGGTGACTGTAATGCAGACGGCAGCGTCAACGGTATAGACTCCTATTTGATGAGAGGCACTCTCAGCGGTAATGACGACAGTTGTATAGATCCCCTTGCAGTTGATATATCTCGTGACGGAGAACTGAACGCAAAGGATTCCCTTGCTTTAAAAAGAAAAATTACTATAGGATAAGTAACCTTAGTATATTTTTACCTCCTTTGGTAACGGGGCTGTAAAAACAGCCCCAAAATAAAAAGACTACTCTATCAAAAAAGATAAAGTAGTCTTTCTTTTTTATTTATCCTTCCAGTTATCGTCAAATACGGTATAGGAAGCATTATATGTAGGAACTACGTTGATCATAGTCTTTCCGCGGTTGAACGCCACCTCTGTACCGTCTGCACGGAAGAACTTTAGAACTGCTCCTGCTGATTCCTTTTTCCAGGTTATCTTTTCGTATCCACCTTCTGTTATGAACCAGCCCTCACCCGTGCCTGTTGTACCAACGTTGATACGATCCTTTTCATCTCCGGGAATAGCTGCCGTATTAGTATAAATAAGAACAACGTTCTTAAAGGCAAGCTGCTTATCTATAGCTGCATCCATATGGGGCTGCCCGTTATACTGATAACGAAGATACTCACCTGTTTCTTCAGAATAAACGTAATCGACCTTCTGATAGCTTGACATTACAACCCTTACGTGCTTTGCCTTTGTATCGGGAGATACTGTTGTTCCGAATTCTGCGAAGTTCATAGGCTTTTCATAGCCTGCACTTTTCTCCGTGCGGTATCCGTAATAAGATACTGCCTTTGAAAGAAGCTCGCCGCTTTTCAGCATAAGGGTATGTTCATAGCTGAATTTCTTGCTTCTTTCGGGATCTCGTATAAAGCACGAGCCTGATCCTGTCTGGTTTTTGCCGCTTACATCGTCAATATTATTCGTTTTTCTGTTTGCAATAGTATTATAAGCATACGTACTGCCGCCTGCATGAACGAATATACAGTCATATCCGTCAGCATAGTCAATATAATAATCTCTTGCACTTCTGACAGAGCCTACCTTTGAAAGCTTTTCATACTCCGTTGATATCATCATAAGTCTGGTGATACCGCCCTCGGCAAGGCACTCGTACATAATATCAGCCTGAGCGATTCCCTCCTGAGGAAGGCTCACGTTGATATTATTGATCATCACGGATGCAGGACGCTTCTTTGAAAGATCCTTATCTACGCCAAGGCCTGTGAGCGGATTGAAAAACTCAGGGACTTTGGGTTCTTCGGGGGCATCAGTCTCGGGGAGCGATTCCGTTGTCTCCGCTGTAGTATCTTCAACTGTGGTGTCCTCGAGTGTTGTATCGTCGGGCTTTTCTGCCTTTTTGAGACAGGCACAGCAAAGAACCAGCGCCGCACATACTATCAGAATAAGAACACTTATTTTTTTAGCATTCATATCAGTCGCCTATAAGTCTCTCAAGCCAGATGATACCAAGCTCAAGGGCTTCATTCAGGCCTGTCTTAAGGTCCTGCTTAACGATACGCTCACCGTCGGAAAGTGACGTATCGGTCTTTGTGATCTGAACAATGATCTTATCGGGTACCATCTTACCCATATATTCCTTCTCATTCATAATAATGAGCTGAAGAACATAGTCATCCTCAATGTTTCCGTATATAATGGTATTTCCTTCGCGAACAAGGGGACGGTCTTTATACATAAGGTAATCGCCCTTTACAGTTGCCGCTTTGAGAACTTCTCTCATTTCGTCTGTCATAACTTACCTCCGTTAGTTGTAAAATATAGCTTATGATACTATATTTTGTGGATTTTGTCAAGGTAAACAGCGTTATTTCCTCTTGATTGACGTGTCAATATATGTTAAAATTGGATAACATAAGAAAGGCTCGGTGATATTATGACAACAGTTTCAAATAAACTCTTTGACACTCTCCCCGACGGTCGTGAAGTATATGCTTATACGATAGACGGAGGATGCGGTGTTGTTGCTACAATACTGAACTATGGCGGTATTCTCAATTCTCTTTTCGTTACTGATAAAAACGGTATTTCAAAGAACGTTGTTCTCGGATATGAAAAGATCGAGTACCACGCAAAGCGCGGTGCATATTACGGCGCTCTCGTAGGAAGATGCGCAAACAGAATAGGCAAGAGCCGCTTTATCCTTGACGGGAAAGAGTATATTCTTCCCAACAATGATAAAGCCAATCAGCTTCACGGAGGACCCGAGGGATTTTCGTACAAAATATGGGATGTGACTGTTAATTCCGATAACAGCCTGACGCTTACACTTGACAGCCCTGACGGTGATATGGGATACCCCGGAAATTTAACTGCAAGGGTCACATATTCCGTAGACGGCAGAGCCCTTGAAATACGATACGAGGCTACAACAGACGCTCCCACTATAGTTAATCTTACAAACCACGCTTATTTTGACATTACAGGCGCCGGAAGCGGACGGACACTTGAGCAGATACTTTGGCTTGACTGCGACAGAATGAGCGATACAGACCGTGAGCTTATCCCAAACGGCGAGATAATTCCCGTTGCAGGCACTCCCTATGATTTCACTACTCTAAAGGCTGTAGGCCGTGACATTGAATGTGATTATAAGCTTCTCAGATACTTTAACGGCTACGATACCAACTATTTCAAAAAGGATTATCAGAAAAAGATTTCACCCATTGCCACTCTGACTGATCCCCAAACAGATCTTTCAATGACTGTTATGACTGACCTGCCCTGCGTTCAGCTCTATACTACAAATTCCGTTGACGAGGGAGCTCCCGATTTTGCAAGCGGAGCTGTACACACGCTTCATTGCGGTGTTTGTCTTGAAACTCAGGCGGCTCCCGATGCTATAAATACAGGAGATTGCGACAGCGTTATCCTTCGCCCCGACGGAAAATATGAAAGCTACACAGCATTCGTTTTCGGAGGTACAGATGAACAAGCAGATACTTGACACAAAGGAGCTTTTCATTTTTGATCTCGACGGTACGATAACCGATACCGAGCCCTGCCATTTTGAAGCATACCGCAGAACACTCCTCTCACTTTGCGACACAGTTCTTACAAAAGAAGAGTTCCTTCGCTGCTACGTTGGCCATCCCGAGACAGAGATATATGCCCTCCTCAGAAAAAACAGGGGTATTGACTTTGATGATGATCTTTTTTTCAAAACCCGTATTGACAATCTTTTTGACATAGTTGCTGAGCGCGGAATGGAAACAGCACCCTTTTACAAGCAGCTTGAAGAAATGTATCCCGACAGACATTTTATTGCACTTACAAGCCAGCGAGAGTCTGTTCTTAAGCGCTTCAGAGAGGTCGTTGACTACGGAAAAATCAAGACCTTCATCAGTGTTGCCGACAAGCCTTATTCAAAGAAGGACGTTCTTGCCGATACTGAAAGGTATCTTGGATATCCTCAGTCAAAGGCTGTCATTTTTGAGGATTTTGCTCCTACAATGAAGGCTGCTATGGAAAACGGTGTTTACGCAATCGGTGTTAAACACGATTTCAATGTACTTTACGATGGTGACTGCAACGAATCTGTAGATATACACAAAGAAGCTGTTTTTTATTAAAATATTTAGATTCAAACAAAACATTAAGGACATAATATTAGGGACTGCCTTTGCAGTCCCTATTTCTTTTCTGTGGAGCTACTATGATCAGAACAAAAAGCTATTCTGTTGGGTTCAAGGTACTTATTTCTTTCTTTGCTCTTCTCGGCATCACACTTCAGACGGGTCTTTACAAGGGAACCTTTGACATCGGAGTATTCCGTATGTTTACAAACATATCAAACCTTGCGTGCGCCGTTTATTTTATTTTTGCAGCATCCTTTATTGCATTTGACAAAAGGCGCAACGGCGGCGCGTCTCCCTGTCCCCTTATAAAAGGGATATGTACTATGTCAATTACCCTGACCGGGATAGTTGCTTCTGCCGTCATTGCAGGTGAATTCAGCCTTACTACGTCTGAAGGTATCGCAACTATTCTTCTTCACATAATTACTCCCGTTATGATAATGGCAGACTGGCTCCTCTTTGATATTAAAGGACGTTATCGCTCATTTTTTCCGTTAATATGGCTTCTGTCACCTGTAGTATACTTTGTCTATATAATGGTAACCTCACGTTTTATGGAAAAAGGTGAAAGAATGCGCTTCCCCTATCCATTTCTTGATTATGAAATGCTTGGTATTCCTGCTCTTATAACGGTAGTTGCGGTGATCACCGTAATTTACGTTTTGATTGGTTATTTGTGCTTTGGAATTGACAAAAAAATGGGATATCTTGAAACTGATCCCCCTCATATAAAAGTCTTAAATCATGGATAAGTGCAGATATCATTTGTCCTTCAGCGATTCATATACCTTTGAAAGAGCTGTTTTTTCAATACGTGATACGTAAGAACGGGAAATTCCCATAAGCTCAGCAGTCTCTCTCTGCGTTTTGGGCTTTTTTCCGTCAAGCCCGTAACGCATTTTGATGATCTCCTTTTCTCTTTTTGAAAGACTACTGTTAATTATCTTAATTGCGCTTTTTGTGCGAATTTTCTTATGTATATCATCTGCGATCGTATCTTCAACTCTGATTATATCCATATAAGTTAATGGATTTCCGTCTCTGTCTGTATCTATGGTCTCATTAATTGAAACTTCATTCTGTGTCTTTTTCTTTGATCTGAAAAACATCAAAATTTCATTTTGAATACATTTTGCGCCGTAGGTTGCAAATCCCGCTCCTTTGCTTATATCAAAGCTGTCAACAGCCTTGATCAGTCCTATTGCACCGACTGAGATAAGATCCTCTGCATCCTCCCCGTGAGAGTAATATTTTCTTACAATATGGGCAACTAGCCTAAGGTTATGCTCAATAAGCTCTCCACGTGCTGATTCGTCACCGTCTCTTGCAAGCAAAAACAGCTCCTGCTCCTTTTTTTTCGGTAATGGTGGAGGAAAGCTCGACACTGTATCCACATTCAGCACGGCAAAGCTCATAAACAGAGCAATTATTGAAAGAATATCCATAGAAATCACACCTTTCACATATCTCTGTCATTATATGCAGCTACTGCTTGACCTGCGAATAAAAAAAGTGTAAAATAATTAAAATTGCAAAAAAGGAAAGACACAGATGAATTATAAGACTGTCATATGGGATTTCAACGGAACTCTCTTTGATGATATGGGAGTAAGCATAGATGCTATGAATATTGTGCTCTCACGCCGGTCGCTCCCACCAATTAATGGCCTCGAGGATTTTCAGGAGGTATTCGGATTTCCTGTGCGTGACTACTACAGCCGTATCGGACTTGATTTTTCAAAAGAGCCTTACGAGGTTCCTGCAGATGAATGGATAGAGCTATACGGAGAAAAAATGAACGATGCACCTATTATGAGGGACGCTGAGACCGTATTATCTGCTCTTCAGAAAAAGGGAGTTCGCCAGATCGTTCTCTCTGCATCAGAAAAGGGTCGACTTATTGAAAATCTTACCCATCTTGGTATTATTTCTTATTTTGACGAAATACTTGGTATGGATAACGCTTATGCCAAAGGGAAGGCCGAGATCGCCGCAGAGTTTGCAGCGCGGGACAAGGAAGGAATATTCCCCGCAGTGCTTATAGGAGATACCGATCACGACTATCAATGCGCAGTCAGTATTGGGTGTGACTGTATACTGTATTCAGGAGGATTTATGTCTCGTCGCCGTCTTGAAAAGCTGGGAGCACCCGTAATTGATTCTCTTACAGAAATCCTTGATTATTTGATTTAATAAACATAATTCTTTTACCTTCGGGAATACTGTTAATGGGCAATATCTGCCCATACAAATTCGAAAGGTAGTTACTATATGATACTTGACAGAATTGCGCTGATACTCGTTATCATCGGTGCGCTCAACTGGGGCAGTATCGGACTTTTCAAGTTCGACCTGGTTGCCTGGATAGGCGGAGGACAGGAAGCGATTATTCCCCGTATTATCTATGCAGTAGTTGCCCTTGCGGGACTTTGGTGTGTTTCCCTTCTTTTCAGAAGCCGGGAAGCATACGAAGCCTGAACAAAATATACTCAAAAAGCCAGGCGAAGGATCGTTTGGCTTTTTTACTTTTTCACATAATTGTTAAATTTTGAAAATACCCTTGATAAAAAAGAAATAATAGGCTATAATGAATAAGAAATTTTTCTCGGAGGTATTAATCAATGAATCAGATACTTACATTTCTAGCCGCTGAAGAAGCTGCCAAGGGCAACTGGTTTACACAGTACGGCGGTACTATCATCCTCATTGTTGCTATGATCGCTATTTTCTACTTCTTTATGTACAGACCTCAGAAGAAGCAGGAAAAGGAAGCTAAGGAAATGAAGGATAACCTTCAGGTTGGTGATGAGATCACAACAATCGGTGGCATCATCGGTGAAGTAGTTTCCATCAAGGACGAGACCTGCGTTATCGAAACAACAAGAGATAAGTGCAAGATCCGTATCCTTAAGAGCGCCATCAGCAAGGTTGACGTTCACGCAAACGAAAAGTAATTTTCATTCATAAAAAAACATCTCCCGAATATCTTTATACAGAGATATTCGGGAGGTTTTTTATGGATCAGAACAATACTTCAATAACAGTGCTGAAAAGCTCACTCCTTGCGCTGCTTGCTTTTATTTCTCTGTCACTCATTTTTATTATTCTTCTACCGCCGGCAATTATGCTTCTGAAGGATCCCCTGCCACTGATATCATTTTTCGGAACCGGCATACTGTTTCTTTCATCATTTGCAGGAGGAATTATCAGCTCTTGTTTTTCTAAAAACCCATTCTTTTCTCTTATTCCTTCTACCATAGCTATACTGATACTTCTATCAGGGCCTTTGTTTTTCAAGGAAAGCTGTATTTCATTTGGGGCTGCTTTAGTGCAGTATTTTGCAGTTCCCATACTTTTTCTGTTGGGAGCATTTGCAGCCTTTGCGCTTTCAAACAAACGTCCAAAGAGACGAAAAAGAAGATGATCTACATATATGTAGAATCCCTCAACCGATTTCTCGGTTGAGGGATTTTTAACTGTTATCAGTTTTGTGCTGATTCTCTTCTCTTTTTTCTTCTGAGAGTTGTTGTCATAACACCGACACCGCTCACGAACAGAAGAGCAAACCACATCCAAAGTCCGGAGTCACCGGTCTGAGGAGCATTGGGGGTATCAGATGTACCGGGAGTTTCAGGACTTTCGGGATCATCTGAAGGCTCTTCGGGAACTGATACTGTATTTTCTACCTCGTTAGTTGTATACGTATTCTTCCCTTCTGCTACCGTAGCCTTGTTTCTTACGGTAGCTTCAGCCACAGCATCAACCTTTACCTCAAATCCGACTGTAACAGTTTCGCCTGCACCTACTTCAAGAGTCCATGTTATAGCTCCATCGTCATAAATACCGCCGTTGTCCGCTGAGCCTTCAACGTATGTAGTATACTCGGGAACAGCATCTGTAATGACTACAGTTACAGTTTCATGAGAATTATTCTTATAGCTGATCTCGTACTTGAGAACATCTCCCGCATTAACTGACTCTCCGTCAATACTTGCGTCGGGAGCATCTTTCATAAATACGTTCTTTTCAACCTCGTCCTCAACTGTGTAGTTGGAAACCTCATTTGTAAGATAAGTATTTCTGCCCTCTCTGATCTCAGCCACATTCTCGATAGTTACGCTGCCAACGTTCTTAACTTCAACCTTGAAGTTAACGGTCACAGTTTCGCCTGCCTCGACGTCAAGAGTCCATGTGAGCATTCCGCCGCTATAGGTGCCACCGTTATCAGCAGAGCCATCAACGTAAGTTGTATACTCGGGGATAGCATCGGTAATTATAACGGATGCACTGTGAGGAGCACTGTTAGTATAGGTGATAGCGTACTGAAGAATATCTCCGGCATATACTTTCTTTCCGTCAACACTAATTTCTGTGCTTTCGGGATAGAATACGTCCTTTTTAACCTCATCGTCCACAGTATAGTTAGTCACCTTATTAGTCGTATAGGTGTTTCTGCCCTCTCTGATCTCAGCTTCGTTTTCCACAGTAGCGTTTCCTGCATCCTCAACCTTTACGTTAAAGGATACTGTCACGCTATCACCTGCTTCCATGTCAAGGGTCCAGGTGATTTTACCGTCTTCATATACACCACTATGGGTAATTGTACCTTCAACAAGTGATGTGTGCTGAGGGATAGTATCAATAATAGTTACTCTCGCTGCTTCTCTTGATACGTTCTTATAGAAGATAGAGTATACGATCTCATCGCCTGCATACACCTTTCTTCCGTCAATGCTTACGGAATCATTGTCTGCAAATGCAACGTTCTTTTCAACCTCATCCACTACTGTATAGTTTGTTACTTCATTGGTTGTGTAGGTATTTCTGCCAACCTTCACATCAGCTGCGTTATTGATGGTTACAGCACCTACGGAATCAACAGTTACGTTGAATCTGACCTTAACAGTCTCACCGGCATCAACACGAAGCTTCCATGTTACTACTCTGTTACTGTATACACCGTCATTATCTGCAGAGCCTTCAACATAGGTCGTGAATTCAGGGAGTTCGTCTGTGATGGTTACATCTGCTGTTTCTCTTGAATTATTGGTATAGGATATCTCGTATACAAGCTCATCACCTGTATATACCTTATTTCCGTCTATGCTTACCTCTGTATTATCAGCGAAGAATACATCCTTTCGAACTTCATCCTCTGCGGTGTAGATAACGACCTTATTTGTAGTATAGGAATTTCTTCCCTCTCTGATCTCAGCTTCATTGCTGATCTCAACGTCTTTGGCTTCATCTACGGTTACGTGGAAGGATACTGTTACGCTTTCGCCTGCCTCAAGTTCAAAGGTCCAGATAATATTTCCTTTCTCGTATACGCCGTTATGGCTTACCGTTCCGTCAACAAGAGTTGTATGCTCAGGAATAATATCTGTGATAGTTACTGTAGCCGCATCTCTGCCAACATTTCTGTAGTAAATTGAGTATACAAGCTCATCACCAGCATATACTCTCCTGCCGTCGAGACTGACTTCATCATTACCTGCAAGGCTTACGTCCTTATCAAATTCCTCTGTAACTGTATAGTTGATAACCTCGTTTGTTGTATATATGTTCCTGCCTTCCCTAACTGTAGCAGTATTTACTATATCAACGTTTTCAACCTCATCTACTGTTACTCTGAAGGATACTGTTACAGTGTCGCCTTCATCAACGTCAAGCTCCCATGTGATCATTCCGTTTTCGTATGCAGCATTGTGACTTGCTGAATCTTTAACGTATGTTGTATACTCAGGAACTGTATCTGTGATAGTTACAGTTGCTGTGTCAGTTGCATTATTAGTGTATATGATCTCATATACAAGCTCATCACCTACGCATACCTTATCTCCGTCTATGCTTACATCAGTGTTTTCAACAAAGAATACATCCTTGGAAACATCGTCCTTAACAGTATAGTTAGTTACCTCGTTTGTGGTGTAGGAATTTCTTCCCTCTCTGATCTCAGCCTTATTGCTGATCTCAATGCTTTCAACATTGTCTACCGTTACGCGGAAGGATACTGTTACTGTATCGTTTGCTTCAACCTCAAGTGTCCATACAATAACGCCGGCTTTATATTCGCCTCCCATGGAAGCAGAGCCTTCAACGTACGTTGTATGCTCAGGAATGCGGTCCGCGATATTTACTGTTGCCGTATCCTTGCCTGTATTCTCGTAAGAAATAGAGTATACAAGCTCGTCACCAACATAAACCTTTTCACCGTCAATATTTACGAACTCGTCGATTGCAAGGAATACTTCTTTGATAACCTCGTCCTTTACAGTATAGTTTGAAACCTCATTGGTTGTATAGGTGTTGCTTCCCTCTCTGATCTCAGCCTTGTTGCTGATCTCAACGCTTTCAACATTGTCTACCGTTACGTGGAAGGACACTGTTACAGCATCGCCCTTCTCAATGTCAAGAGTCCAGGTGATCGTTCCGTTTTCATATACACCGCCGTGGCTTGCAGAGCCTTCAACGTATGTTGTATGCTCGGGAACAGTATCTGTAATAGTAACGGTTACTGTTTCTTCTGATGAATTTTCATAGCTGATAGTATAAACAAGCTCGTCACCTATGTATACCTTTTTATTATCTATACTTACGCTGTCATCAGATGCAAGGAATACGTTCTTCACAACCTCGTCCACTACCGTGTAGTTAGTTACAGTGTTTGTGGTATATTCATTTGTACCGTCATTAACTCTTGCTGTGTTTTCGATTGTTTCTGCACCGAGATCGGCATCTACCTTTACTGCAAAGGTAACGATCGCAGTTGTCCACGCTTCAACGTTTTCAATGCTCCATACAACGTGACCGTTTTCAAATACACCGCCCATATCCGCGGAGCCTTCAACATATGTTGTAAACTCGGGGATCTTATCGGTAATTGTAATATCAGCGGGCTTATCAGATGCATTTATAAAGCTGATCTTATAGAGGAGCTCTTCGCCCGCGTATACCTTTTTACCGTTAATACTTACGGAATCGTTTTCAGGATAGAATACGTCTTTTTCCACAAGGTTTTCAACTGTATGATTTACCACCTCGTTTGTTATATATGTATTCACACCGTCACGTACTATGGCAGCATTATCTATGACAGCATCCGTTTCAGCTACTTCAACCTTGAAGGATACGGTTACGCTCTCATCTGCCTTTACGTTGAGTATCCAGTTGATATGATCGCCTGCGTACTTTCCGTTATGGGAAGCAGAGCCATTTACGTAGGTTGTGTGCTCAGGAATCGCATCAAGGATATCGGCAATTACGTCTGCTCCGGTATAGTTTGTGTAGGTAATACTGTAAGTAAGGATATCACCCGCATTTACCTTTTCTCCGTCGATAACGGTTGAGGTATCGCCTTCCTTATAAACTTCCTTCTTTGCTACATCATCAACTGCAGCATTTGTAAAGGATACGCTTTCATTGAGCTTAGCTTTTCCCCTAACAGTTTCGCCTGTTGCTGCATTGATAAGCATGATCTTAAGCTGACCGTCACCGCTGTCAGTTACGTATACTGCATACTTATGGTGCGTTCTGTCATATACGATACCATCAATGGGGTCTGCCTCTGAATCCTCTGCAATTACGAAGAAATATGTTCCTGTAGAATTGAACACTCTTGCATCAAATTCAAATTTACCGTCTGCATTCTTTTTACTGTCGAGGAGAATCGCGTTGCTGTTTGTAATATCAAAGGTATAGTCTGTTGCATAAAGATTGAATGTGAAATCACTGTCATTCAGCGTAGCACCCTCAAGAGTCTTTGTTCCATTAAATACAAGCTCTGCCGCATCAGCTTTATAGGTGTTTTCGAACTTGATATCTGCATTTGCAGTATCTGCAGATGCTGTGAGAACTCCGTTTGTATCGGTAACTGTTACTGTAACCGTTACCGGATGATCAACGCCATTGTATATCACTCCTGCTGCAGTACCGTCATTTTCTTTTACGGTATAGGTATACTCGCCTGCCGTTTTATACGTAATTGTACTGAAGGAGAAGGTACCGTCTGACTTATTGGTTACGGTCTCTATCTCTTCGTTTCCTTCATACAGAGTGAAGGAGAATTCTCCGGATCCAGGCGCACGGCCGTGAAGTATCTTTGTGCCGCCGATTGTATACTCAGTAGACCTTGCTTCATAGTGGTTATGATAGGTTACCACATTTGAGATTGCATCCTCAAAATACCTTACTGCTGTAAGTGTTCCGGTTGCAGGATCGTTTTCAACCTCTACAACAAGGTCGTATACAGCAGGATCGTAGCTCATTCCGTTAAGCACGTACTTATTCGTTACTGCATTGTATACTGCACCCTCGGGAATATACTCTACGATATCAAATTCGTACTTACCTACCTTATCAAAGGTAAGAACCTCATCAAAGTCTACGAAAAGAACATCACCGTTAAGATTATTTGTTCCCTTGAGAACATAATTCTCACGGTCACCGTTATTATACACGTAGAATGTAAATTCATCTGCTTCAAGTTTTTTTCCGGTAAGCACTTTCATAACTGCACCGTCAAGATCTATTCTGGCAGAATCGGGAGTATAACTGTTTACAAAGCTTACCCTGCCCTTTGTTGCATCTGCAGGATCTACAGTTGCAGTTTCTTTATCATTGTTGGATTTTACCTTTTCAATGTCGAGAGCAGCTATAAGATCTCCGTTAGATTCTGTTACAGAAACCGTGATACGATATTCGGCATCGGAATAGCTCCATCCGCGATCTCCCTTATTCACCTCAGAGATCACATAATGGAATGTTCCGGTCTGTGTATATACAGAGTTGAATCTTGCAGCACCTGCAGCATCTGTGACCAGCTCAAAGTCGGGCTCATTTGCAGGGTTCAGGATATTCCATTCTCTGTCGGTCTCATATACATGGAATTCAAAGCCTGCCCCAGATACAGTAGTATCGCCTGAATTATTGATAACGTCTTTAATTATATCTACACTTACAGGGGCTGTATGGTATGTATTCTTAAAAGTGACTTCAAATATTCCGTCATCTATTATATTCTCTCTCGCATCAGTTACCTTAGCAACAAGCTGACCACCGTTATCGGTAACTGTTACGTCAAACGCATAAACAGTTCTGTCATAGGTTACGTTCTCAACGTTACCCTTGACTTCAATAACCTGATAGGAATGTGAGCCTACTTCAGAATATGTGATACCGGAAAGTACATCTTCGATCTTAAAGATCTTCGATCCATTTTCGTCTGCAGCATATTCTACCTTTGCGCTCTTTTCCGAGATGCTTTCCCAACTGCTTCCGTTCCACTTCTGAACTGCGAATGTGAACTCTCCGCCACTGTGACTGCCCTCTGCCTCAAATATCTTAGTTCCGTCGATATCCAGGTCAACAGTTGTTGCAAAAGGAGTATACTGATTGATAATAATTGCAGTTGCGCTTGCATCCTCGGGGATCACTACTGTATTATCAGTGTCAGCTGTTTCTCCGGAATGATTGCGCGTGCGGAAAGAAACATCAAAATACGCACCGGGATCAGATTCTGTCACAGTCACGTCAGTTCCCGAGGGAAGATTTATGATCTCAACAGTTTCTCTCGCCTTGATGCTGAATGTCATATTGCCATCAGCGTCAACTGTAACGGTTTTATCCTCTTTTTCAGTCTGCTTTACTGTAAAGCTCTTTCCTGAAAGATCCCCGCCTACGTTTACCACGATCTCAAAAGCAGTGTCAAGAATGCTCTGCGGAATTGCGTGGTCGCTTGCAATCTCCTTTGTAATAAAGAGATTACCGTATTCGTTAGGAGCGTTTGTGACTGTTGCCTGAGCGAACTGTGCTACGGGGGAGCTCTCGTCAAGCACCTGTGAAAGAGTGGGAACCGTTACCGTAGAATCAGACAAGCTGTCTACTTTATAATAGTCGCCGTTGATAATCTCACCGATCTCACAAGCAGTTCCGCCGGGAATACCTGCTACGTATACAGTCTCCCCTGCCTTAAGCTCAACTGTAAGAACGTTATTCTCATAAGAAGAGATATCGCCTGTTACGTCATTTCCGTTTTCGTCCCATACAACAGGATCTGCGACCACGCCATCAGGAACTGTAACGGTAAGTGAATAGGTATCATCTGCGTTTCCGATATTTTCAGTTACACTCTTTGTAAGCTTAATACCTGTTTTGATTGCAACGTTTACTCTACCGTTGTTGCCAAGCCATACGACAACGCTGTTGCCGTTATGTATTTCGGCAGTTTCATGAGTGTATTCGGGAGTATAGCGCTGAGTTGCAGTTTCTGTAACATTGTACTCTTTTTCAACCGTCATATTATGAAGACGACTTGTACGGAGTGATCCTACACCCAGCAGTACATAAAGCTCAACTTCGGAATTATCTGCAAGGTATGCACCAAGCACCTTTTCAACTCTATCCTCGGGAATTGCAACACCCTTATCGGAAAGAGCGTATCCTCCGTTTTCGTCAGCATTTACATACTTTTCAGCTTTATTATCGTAAAATGCCGCAGACTCCTTAAGATATCCCCACTCAGTGTAAACAAGGTATGTAACCTCTTCTGCAGCATTTGCACTGTCATTAGCATCGGGAGTAGGGCGGGTATAGGTAACGTAAGTATATACCTTGTCGCTGTCAGCAGTTTTCTTATAATCATCATAGCTCATCCAGCTGAGATCATATTTATCATCATCCCATACGATACCGTATTCGTTATTCTCGGGGATAGAAACTGCAGAACCGTCCTCTTTATTTGTGATTTCTGTGAAAATGCCCTGATTGGACTGATGATAGTAATATCTGTTTTTCTCAGAGGGCTGGAAGCCAACGTGTGCATCACCCTCATAAACTACACCGTTATCTGCAGGGCTCATAACACCGAAACGGTTACTGTAAAAGGATACGATTCCTTCGCTGTCATCGATGTAATCATATCCGCGGATCTTGGATACGTCCACTTCTCCGTTGGGAAGAAGAATATCTGAATCAATACCCACTGTGTAATAAACACGAAGAGGGTTATATGAAAACTCTGTGATCGTAGATGTCGTGTCATCTCCTATTGTTTCAGATACAACTCTTTCAACTATAATAGGAAGGATCTCCTGATTGATCCTTATCTCAAGCTTCTGAGTTCCGTCATTCTGCTCTACTATAGAAATAAGGATATCCTCGGAGGTATTCCATGCTTCGTTTGTTGTCGGGTTAGTACCAGTTGCAGTATCTACCTTATAAGTACCGTCTGCATTTTTGATAACTGCATAGGAGGAACCGAACAGAGTTACGGACTGAATATCCTTTACCTCCATATGCTGGCCGATAAAGTCAACATAAATGAGAGGAGTATCGTCTATACCGGTTGCACCGTCAGTGGAGGTGCTGCTGGATATAGGATTGAATGCACCGCTTGAAAGCTCTTCATAGATCTGCTTGAAGGTACTTTCAATCTCTGCATTGGTAACGTCATAATAGGTATCTGCATAATTGATGTTTTCTGCGATCTTTTCTGCTGTCACAGCACCGTTCTGAGTAGGATAATTATGGTTAAAGCTCCATCCGCTATAGGTCACACTCTGGCCTGCTGCCCACTTTTGAAAATTCTTATACGCCTCACGGATCTCACGATCTGAGTTGCTTCCGTTGAAACCGTTAGCGCCGGCAGGGTCCATCATCAGCTGTGCTACCTTATTTGTGCTTACGTCAACACCTACAGTATATACTGTAACATCACTGTCATAGTTTGCTTCAATTTTTGTTTTATTGTATGCAGCATTAAGCAGTGTGCTGAGATAAAGATTTCTGTTACTTACGCTTGTTCCGTCTTTATCGTTATGCTTTGAAATTTCATAAAAGCCTTCCTGAGCTGCGCGGTTAGCCTGTCCGTCAGTGAGAACGATTGCAACGGGAATACGCCCCTCGACATCAGCGGCATTTGCCAAAATATTAAAGCCTCTGTCTATACCGGACTGAAGATTTGTTCCCTGCGTATATCCGCTGTCCTTGCCAAGAACGTTCTTGTCCTTATCGTAAGCTGTAATAACACCTGCACCGGCGGCTCCGTTATTGTAATAATTGGTACATACAAGATCGATTCCGTTATTGTATGCAGCAAGAGGAAGCAGTGTTTCACTATCCTTGTTGTACGTTACAATGGAAATGCGGATATTATCGAGTTTGAGCAGATCGTCGATCAGCGAATTCGCCGCAGCTATCGTTCGCTCAAGACGGGTAACGCCGTATCTGTCCTCATCGTCCATTGACGTTGAAGTATCCAGCACAAGAACTACGTCCATGGGACCTGTGGATGTTACTGTGCTCTTTGATGTCATCGTTGATCCAAGTGCTGAGAATACTATCTGGAAGGATTCATCATCTTCAAGCTCAACCTTGAAGGAAGAATCTTCTTCGCCCTTATTATTCAGCACGGCAGTATCTCCGTTCTTAAAAACTGACTTATCTACCCATACGCGTCCCGCATATCGGTTACCGTCTACGTCAGTTCCCATCATAGATTCCCACGTATGAGCACTTCCGGGGTCAACTACTGTTCCTACCACGGCAGTCGATGCTACCGAAACTGCCATAGCAGAAAGGGGAACGTAACTAAGTATCAGAGCAAGGCAAAGAAAAACGCTCATGATCCTTTTTGAAAGCTTTGTTTTCATCATTTCTGAAAACCTCCTTGATTCATTATGTATCTTAACTTTATTTGTTAACGTGTTGATTGTATTAATGAAATATATTTTTATTCGTCTTTTAGTCTATCAGGACTTTGGCATATTCCGAACAGATCCTCGTGCTTTTTGAAGTATTTACAATCCTGACAGCTATCTCCGTCATCATCGTGTGCACACACGTAGTTTGCACACACATCCTGCATTGCAGTTACTATCGGATGCCCCTCATCTGTATATACGGGATATTCTATGAAATCCGGATAGATCGGTATCGGATCGTTAAACCTTCCGTTACGTTCAAACTCCTCATAATATCCGTAACGAAGCTCGAACACCTTACCTCCTACCGTTACTTCTTTATAAAGTTCTCCCTCGCGGGGCTTTGCCGTTTCTCTTGTGTGCCTTTTCAAAAGAGTCTTAAACATATTGTCTCCTTTCGGAAAAGAAGTAATTACTTGCAGATTATCACTATTTATTTGAATCATTGTAAATAAAAATCTGCCATACTGTTTACAATGACAGTATAGCAGATTCATATGAATTCAGGTATTACCCACAGGAATGATTTTTATCCATATTTTTTCAAAAACAATAGCCAATTTCTGTAACAAGCAGTTGGATATTTATAGAATTGCCGCAAACTCTTTTCTGGTCATTCCGGTCTTGTTTGACACAGTAGTTATGGCCTGTTTTACAGCTGAAACGGACATATTCAGGGTCTTTGCGATCTCCTCATTTTTCAGTCCGAAGGCTGCAAGCTTTGCCACTTCACGCTGCTTCTGAGAAAGAGTCGTTACAATAGTTCTGCCGCGGACAGAGCCTGAAAGCCGTGACCATCCCTCATTATGCACATAGTGCAAGGAATTCACCCTATCCCATATAGAAGGATCTACACGGTTAAGACGTGATTCAAGAAGCGGTCCTGCGGTTCGGACATACTCAGCCAAAAGTCCGTACAATTCATCGGGAATTGCAAGATTAATAGCTCTGTCTATATGATAGATAGCCTGCTGTTCGTTTCCGCCGCTATAATATATTACAGCACAGGTCATACGCAGGTATATCTCAGCGATAACAGAACGGTCAGCCACTGCCTGAGAGATCATTGGCTCAAGAGTATACGGTATCATCGTAAACAACGAAAGACCGCTTACGTCCTGATGTTCAAACTCCTTAGTTGCAACGGAGTATGCTATCGCATAAAGGAATTTTGCATAAAACACCTTCGCCGCAGGCAGAGAGTCTGCAGGAAGAACATCGAAGCGCCCCATTGAAAACCATTCGGGAAAATCTGTAACGTTATATAAAATGCTATCGATTGCTGTTATAGAAAAGGACATAATGTCGCGATCTGAATTGTTTTTGGCGGGTGCTTCTGCAATATGTATTTTTGCCTGACGCCACAAATTCAGATCTCCTCGCCAAATTGCACAAAGTCCAAGCAGCATTCCTGCGGAAATAACGGAATAAAAGCCTGAATTTCTTTTTAGAAGGAAAGAAGCATTCTCATATACCTTATCAATTTCTCCTCTTGAATAGGCGATCTCAGAAGCAAGAAGCAGCTGCGCCTCGGGATTGTCCTTTAGAGCCTCAATACTTGCTTTAGCACTGCCGGGCTCACTGTACAGATCGGTCATATGTAAAAACGGGGTCTTTCGGGGCATAGGCATATTAACACTCAGACTTTCTGCCTCACTTAGTCTTCCTGCTTTTGTTCTGCCGTCACGGGGCTTTTGTGCATCTTTTGGTATCATCCATTCTCGTCCAAAGCGCACAGCACCCTTGATCTTTCCCTGAGAGCAAAGTATCTGCACTCTACGGGTCGACAGATTCCATTTTCCTGCTACGTCTTCAACCTTTATGTATTCACTAAAAGCTTCCATATTCCCTCCATACAACGCGATAATGTTCGCCAAGCGAATACATATCATTCGCTCTGCGAATATTATTATACCATAAAATCCGACAAATTCAAGATAATTTTACTATTTTTTCGATTATTCGTCGCGTTTTGTTGTTCGCTCAACGAATAATAAATATTCGTTTTGCGAATGATGTAAAGAACCGCACTGAAGACAGTACGGTTCTTTTGATATGTTATTCAAAGTCAAGTGGATCCCTGTCCACCTTTGCAAGAGCTGCATTCGTATAACGAGGATCGTGTGTAACGTCTTTTATTACACTTACAAACTCCGGAAGCTCAAACTGCTCATCTTCACCGGAAAGCTCAACCTCAAGAAAAGCAGTACTCTTCATAAAAGGAAATACATCAATCTCGATAATATGCTCCTTATACGGAAAGGCATATCTTGTCTTCTCAATCGTTACTGTACCTTCTTTTTTTCTTAATAGTAATTCTTCGTATTCCCTCTCACTGATAAGCTCTTCGTCCTCTATTCTTGTGAGAGCACTGACACGCTTTTTGACCGTATGGAAATACTCGGTCTTATTACGGCTTACACGCTTTCTTACTCTCTCAGTTGTTTTCGGCATAGCATTGAGATAAGTCTGGCTTATATCATATATCAATACGCCGTCAATATCTGACAGCAGCTTTTCATCAGGCAAGGAAATAAGCAGCTTTCTTTCTATTTCAAGATTCTGAGTATCCATATCTGCACCCTCTCGTTTTTTTCTATGATAGCAGATACGTATCTCTTTTTCAATAGATTTTACTTTTTATCGGATTCGATTATGTTGAGATTATCAGGATGAATGCCTGCCTGAGTATATACTATCTCGCTTATCTGTGCAACCTGAGTATCCATAAGACCGTCCGTTTTAACTACGATGCTTGCCGTATCTCCGTTTACTATTGCCACGCACTCCTCAAACCCCTTTGCCATCACAAGGCTTTCAATATTTGATTCACACTCTATATATCCCGCTATCTTCTGTATTTCGCTGAGTGCCTCCTGCTTCATTGAATCGATGGCGGTACTGCTCTGGGCAACTCCCGTAAGTACCTCCATAGCCTCATCGCGGGCTTTTTTTCTTGACATTGTCATTTCTGCAAAGACGTCAACTGTCTCATCTTTAATATCCGCAACCTCCTGCTCTTCCTTTTCCTTATCGGCAATTGCCTGAGACACATCCTTAAGGTCAAGTGCTACATCAAGCTTGCCATCTGTTTTTTTGTCATTCTCCGGAAGGAGGACATAGTTCAGTATCACCGCTCCGAGCAAAACCGTTATGGCACAGGCGGCAACGATCGCCTTTTTATTGATCCTCTTTACCACCTTCAAGGTAACCTCCTTTACCTTTTCAAAAATTACTTTGATCTTATCTTTCATAGGTATGTTCCTTTCTTATGTATAAATTCTTTAAATCATATTCACTTGTATCTCTCTGTATTCCTAACCGGAAACGGCTATCTTATTGACTGATATACCGAGAGCTGCCGCAATAAGCTCTGTTACTCTGTTCTTTACCTCTGTACTCTTTCCTCCGGTGCATACTACTGCAACGCCGCGAACCTTCGGGTATAGCTCACTGATAAGGACAGGCTCTTCCCCGTCCTTTGAGCTGATTATCACGTATTCACTTGCCTTTTGCGTCCCGTTTTCACTTGTATTCTGTGCAAATACGAATTCCTCCTGACTGTCAAGGGTGACAACGACCGTTGCTTTTCCCACACCTTGAGCAGACGAGATAAGATCCTCAAGCTTTTCCTCTATCCTTTCCGTGTAATAGGTAACGTCGCTTTCCTTTGTTTCTACATCTTCTTTTGGCTCGGGAACAAATCGGGCAAGGATCATCAGTAAAGCACCAACAATCGCACCACCTATCAGAATATATCTTTTGATTTTTGAATCCTTGCCGCCTTCACTCATCGCTTACCACCTGAATTTTCTTTTGAAATATGTTACTCAGTATCTCCCCCGCCTCCTTTTCATCAAATACAGCCTTATCGCAAAGCTCAAGTACGATATTTTCTATCTCCCCGGCATCTGAACAACTCACCTTTGCATTAATGGAAGAGAGCGGTATTTCATACATTTCCGAAAGGACTCTCCCCGCACTGTTTGCATAATATTCAGCCTCACGCTGACCTTTGTTTCCCTTCTCTGTTTCCACAGCATTCTGTGAAAAAACAAATGAACCGATGACCTGCATAAGGGGAGAAAGAATAGCTATAGCAACAGCCAGAGAACCGATAAAAGAAAGATATTTTCCAAGCTTTCCCTTTTCTCCGTCAGGAGAAAGTATCCGAACTACAGCGACAAAAATACCGGCGATGAGAATCCCCCACAAATACGTTCCCATACATACCTCATACAAAGGATATCGGAGTTTTGCAAAACAATCCGAGTGCAATTACGTACATTACGGCGCCGCCCGCACAGGTAGCAAGCAGCAACGTACATATTCCTTTACATTCCTCAAGAAGTTTGCTCTCTGTGATACAGCCAAGCACCTCTGCCATAGCTCCCGAAAAGCCTATGGCTATACGGCTCATCAGTATCACCGCAAAGGGAGCGAAAAAGGCAACGGCAATTGCCGCGATACCACCTATCCCACAGGCGTGCTTTATAATATCAAGGCTTGAAGAAAGAACAGAAAAGGAATCGGCAACAGCAGCACCAACAAAGGGAAGATAATTACCGATAGCAAACTTTACAGTTTTACGAAAGAATCCATCCTGAGCCGCTCCGCCTGCTGATTGCAAGGACAGAACAAAAGTCATCAGAGTCATTACTGCTATAACGCCGCCCGTTACTATGCCTCTTATTGTTTTTGTCATATAAGCAACGCCCCTATCCCCTGTCACCACCGAAATAACGGCCAGAATGAACATTCCGTTGACGCATGGGGCAAGCACCTTTGAAAAAAGAGCTTCTCCAAAGCTGATCATCAGATTTAGTCCCGTTGCGCTGACGGCTGATGCCGTCAGATTTCCCGATGATATATATACTGCTTCCATTGCAGGAACATACAGTAGCATCGTGGATGTCATAGTATCAAGGAGAGCGCAGGCTGTACCAAGTACCTTTTCCATTACTCCCCACATACACAGCGCCATACATAAAGACGCGCAAAAGGAAAATGCACTCTTTAGAGATGCTCCCGCTACGGTGTCGGCAAGCATAGAGAAAAGCGAAGAAAATATAATGGCAAACAGAAGCAGTGCCACGGTTTCAAGCGCAGGACCTGCCGCTTTTCCTATAGCATCCTTCACCTTCTCTTCAAAAAAGGCAACATCGTATTCTGAAATATCTTCACGACTTTCGGGCAGCTCCTCTTTTATTTCATCGGGAAGAGACTCAAAAAAATCGGAAACCTCGCCTTGTGTTTTTGATACTCCGCCATCCGAGAGCTCGTACTCATACACCTTGTCCGCAAATATCTCAACAGAAAGCAAAGATGCAATAAGGATCACGGCAAAAAAACAAAATAACGCCTTTTTCATTTGTTTATCAGCTCCTTTGCCAGAACCATCAGATCACCTATAAGAGGAATACTGAGAGCGATCAGCTCACATTTTGCAAAGGCTTCAACAGCTCCTCCGATTATCTCTTCTCCTGCTTCACGGCAAAGTGAAGCCGTCAGTCCTGCGATATATGCAATTCCAAGTGCGCGGAACAATACTTTTGCATATTCATAAAAATCGCTTTGACGGCAAACTTCTATTATCTGAGAAGCTGCCCCTGAAAGGCTGTTTTCGAAGGAAAACAAAAGCAAAGTTAAAACAGTGACAGCAGCGCACGCCAGAGCCGCGCCCTTATGCTTTTCTTTTAGAATGACAGAGCCCACAGCCCCCAAAAGTGCTATGCCCGATATGCGAACGATCTCTGACATTACAGCTCAAACACATTTCTGACTGCCGTGAAAAGCTCTTCTATCTGCCCCACAAGCATGATCAGAACAATGATGATGCCTACCACCGTTACAAGAGTTGCCTGCTCGTCTCTCCCCGTTTTCTGCAGTATCTGATTGGCAACTGCAACTATCATACCAACTCCCACAGTTTTTAAAAGAAGTGAAATATCCATATTCCCATCCTTTGCTTTATAAAAGAAGTATGACGAGAGAAAGTGCAAGAAGAACAGGCAACAGCCTGTACATCCTGAGCCTTTGAGCCAACCGTTCCCTTCCCTCAAAAGCTGTTTTTTCAAGTCTTTTTACAGTATATGAGCAGAGCTCTGCCTGTCCCTTTTCATATCCTGCCCCTAAGGAGTTTGAAAATCTTTCCATCTCACAGAAGGCTTCTCTCGGTAGCTTTTCCTTGATCTGAGTGAGAGAAGCTGAAAGTCCTCTCTCTCGAAGAATATTCAAAAAGCCCTCTTTCTCAAGACGCTCATCTGAAAACTCCTCATATATTCTTTGAAGAGGTGTTCTGAAGGTCTCTATCTGCTGACCTATATACTCTACAAAAGCGCACATCGCCTCTGTCATCTCAAGCTTTTTTGTTTCAACACGGCTTTTTTCGAGTCCATAGAAAAAGGCGCATAGGACAAGGACCACACCTCCTGATATTGAAGAGACAGATACCATTATTTCTCCTTGAGCCTGTTTACCTTAAGTACAAAGCCTTCTGCGCTTCGCCTGAGTCCGACCGCGTGAGAAAACACGCCTGCATCAAAGAGCTTTTTCATATAGGGCTTATTCTTAACCTCCGTAAGGTCTCTGCCGTGTACTGTTGCTATAGTGGGAACTCCAGAGCCGTGGCTTTCGATTATTGCCTCGCTATCCTCACTTCTGCCTATTTCATCACACATTATTATCTGAGGAGAAAGAGTTCTGAGGGCGATCTCCATTCCCTTTGCTCTCGGATACCCTTGCAGCGCATCCATAGTCAAGTCACCGCTGAGGCTTTGACATATCTCAAATCTCGTATCAATAACGGCGATCCTTTTACAGTACGGCTTTGATGCCATTCGTGCAACTATCTCGCGAAGGGCTGTAGTCTTTCCCTCGCCCGGAGGAGAATAGATCAGAAGGCCTTGAAAATCCTCCTCCTGCATTATTTTGCAAATACCGTCTGACGCCCCAGGGATCCTATGAGGTATCCTTATGCAGATGCTTGTTATATCGGTAACGGACAATATGCGTCTCCCCTCCGTTACCGCTCTTCCGCACACACCTGCTCTGATGCCGCCGTCTGTGCATATGTATCCTTCCTTAATGGTCTCGCTATGGGAATACAGGGAATTTCCGCAAAGGGAACGAACTGTATAAAGGATATCGTCTGCAGTGCATCTTATGGGAGTCAATATACTTTTCGCACCTGCGGTGACAGAAAGAGATGCCCCCGACCTGAGTCTTATCTCAGATATATTTCCTCTGTACAGACCTCCGCTTCGCCTTACTGCCTCCCCAAGATGATGAGGCAGAAAGCTAAGCGCCGATTCCTCAAAATATGTATTTTTTCTTTCCATGCCGTGTCCTTTCATTTACCTTCTGTGATACCTGATCACTTACAGTAATGTATACTCGGACAAAGATAAATGTATTCCGAAACTATAATCTGTCGCTTATATTTTTTTCAAGAGCCTTTCCTGCTATATCCAAAGCATCAAAATCCATTGCACTCTTATATATATCTTCAAGAAGAAAATGAGCTTTTCCCGCGTCTTCAAGACTTTCAAGCGCGCCCTCAAGCATTCCGACAAGACATCTTGATGAAAAAAGTCGCTTTTGCTTTACCTCTTGCGCTTTTTTGGTGTTTGCAAATCTTGCAAGATTTACACACTTGTAAAACTCCTTATCATTTCTGAAGGGCACAAAGGAACAGCGTTCTGACGGAATATGTATTTCGCATATGCCAAACACGGGAGATACAGAGACTTCAACAGTCAACCCTCTTTTCAAAAGCTCTGTTTTCAGCAGTTCAAAAAATATCGGAGATAAAAACGAATAGTCGCGCACTCCAAAAAGAGTCTTTTCATTTTCAAATGAAGATAAACGGAATGCGCCCTTCATAGATATGCACTGAGTACGCCGAAAGAGTACTTCACCGCTATCGTTTTTTGAAACAAAGCCGTCACATAGGCGGTTTATTGCCTTTTCCATTTTATCTTTCATTAATACGGTATCGGCTAAACGCTGCTGCATACGGAACAACTCTCCCGCCGCTGAAAGATATCGGTACGCTCTTTCATAAGACGCGGACTTATTCTTTGAATACAGTATTATCTCTTCTCTTCTTTTTTCAAGCTGAGCCGAATCCCAGAATTCTCCGCAATCTACTATTTCACTGCAAGCACCCGGATATTTTCTGTCTGTCACGTGAGGAGCCGTAGAATCAATCACAGCTATTTTTTTGTTGCCTTTTTCTATTATGACTCCGTCGAGAGAATCCGGGTCTGACGAGCATTTTATATACGTAAGACAAGCGCCTTTTTCGGCGCACGCCGTTGCGCACCTGCCAATTAGTGTGCTTTTTCCTGTTCCTGCCCCGCCCTTTACCATATATATCTTATCAAAGCTCTCCTCTGAAAATAGCTTATCATAATCACCTTCAAACCCTCGCGGTGTATTGGCACCTGCAAAAAAAGTGTTTTTCACCGTAATATCTTCAAAATGGTCTGAATAATTAAGCATATCGTTTCTTCCTTTCTGTTTTTAGCATTATATGCTTGCAAATAATTTTTGCCATTGCCAAGGATTACCTCAAACACCGACAAAAAGCATCCCTTTCTCAGAGTATAATCTCAATATTGAAAGCTGAGGTGATTTCAATTACTACCACTGTATATGCTGACGTTCTGTTCTTTGTGAATTTCAGTATGGATTACATAACCCTATGGCTGTGTGCACTTCTGACGTCTTCAGAGCGGCGTGCCTTGCGGCTCAGTATGGGTTCGGCCATTGGTGCTCTATATGCCGTATTATCTCTGTTTCTGAATCTGTCTCCGTTTTTTTCTTACATATGCGCGGGAGCTGTCAGCATTCTTATGTGTATTGCGGCATTTGGTGTAGGCACGGGCGTTTTCGGACTGATTCGGCAAAGCGCACTTATCTGGGGATGCTCCGCAATGCTTGGCGGTATAATGACAGCTCTACTGTCACTTGGCAGCCAAAGCCACGTTATATCGCCTGGCGGGGGGCCTTTATCGTTGATACTTGCCTCAGGCGTTATATTGGTATACGGAATAACGCGCGCCATCCGTCATTCAAAGAACAGAAGAACAGTAACTCTGAAAGCTCAGTGGGAAGATAAAAAAATTGAGTTTTCAGCTCTTTGCGACAGCGGAAACCTATTGCGGGATCCAATTAGCGGTGACTGCGTCGTTCCCGTTTCAAGGCACGTTATAGACGAGCTTTGCGGAAAGGAGCTATGCTCAGCACTTCTTACAATGGACACAGCATTTATAGAATCAAAAGGTATATCTCTGCGCTTGATCCCCCACAGGGATCTAAGAACAACGGGTATCCTCTGCGGCTTTTTACCGGAACGTTTATCCGTTTTAAAAAACAAAAAAGAAAAAAGCATTCGGTGCATTCTTGCACCGCTGGAATGCTCAAAGGACTATTTTTCAAGCTGTGCCGCAAGCATACATCCATCACTCATACCGTAAGGAGGAACAATGAAAAGCATTAAAGGAAAGATCACAAACGTATGGCAAAAGCTCAAGCTCATTGCCGCCCGCCTTGCGCAGGGTGAATGCGACGGAGATTTTTACATAAACGGCCCCGATGCCCTGCCTCCTCCCCTATCAGCAGAGGAGGAAAAGCAGGCAATCGACAGGCTTGACAGCGACAGCGGTGCACGAAAGCTGCTGATCGAGCACAATCTCAGGCTCGTTGTTTACATTTCGCGCAAGTTTGAGAGCACGGGAACGGGGATCGAGGATCTTATATCCATCGGAACGATAGGTCTGATAAAGGCAATCAACACCTACCGCGGAGACAAAAATATTAAGCTTGCTACCTATGCGTCCCGCTGCATTGAAAATGAAATTCTTATGTACATAAGAAAAAACTCCTCACACAGAGGAGACATTTCTATAGACGAGCCCTTAAATACAGACTGGGACGGCAACGAGCTTCTCCTTTCCGACGTTCTGGGAAGTGATGCCGATTCCGTCAGTCACAGTCTTGAAAAGGATGAGGACGAGCGTGCACTACGGGCCGCAGTTGCAACCCTTGGAGAAAGAGAGCGCACTATTATCAGTCTGCGTTACGGTCTTGACGGCTCAAAGGAAAAGACTCAGAAGGAGGTTGCAGATATGCTTGGTATATCTCAATCCTACATTTCAAGACTTGAAAAACGCATAATATTAAGGCTCAAAGATGCAATTGGCTCCAAGATATAGTATATTTTCGGGTTTTCGGTCAAAATATCGAAACTTTTTTCCAAATGCTATTGACTTACAAATTCTTTTGTGTTAAAATTCTTTGTACTGTAAAAATAACCTCAAGGAGAATAATAAAATGAAGACAGGAATTCATCCCGATTATAAAGAAGTAACTATCCGTTGCGCTTGCGGCGAGACAGTTGTTACTCGCTCTACCAAGGGTGATGCTAACGGTGAGATCCGTGTTGAAGTTTGCTCTAAGTGCCATCCCTTCTTCACCGGCAAGCAGAAGTTTGTTGATGCAGGCGGAAGAGTTGACAAGTTCAAGAAGCGTCTTGAAGCTGCAAACAGATAACTTGTATTCTGACCGAATCCGGGTAAGAACGGGAAGCCGTTCTTATCCGGTTTTTTCATTGAAATTCGAGGTATTATGGAAGACAATAAAAATTACGAGGGACTTCCCTTTTATATTGAAGTGACAGAACTTCCCGCTACAGAAGAAGAGGAGATCACTCCCACGCGGGAAAAGATGCACGAGATAATTCAGGATAACGTGAACCGCAAGGCCATCACCGTTTCCATATACAAAAAAGGTGATGAGGGTATCTGTCTTACGGGTCTTGAAGAGCTGAGACGCCTTCTTGATACTGCGGGCTGCACCGTCTCTGCAATAATCACACAGATGCGTGATGCGCCCGACAGCCGCTACGGTATAGGATCGGGAAAGCTACAAGAGCTTTCCGATGCCTGCAGGAACACAGGAGCTGAGCTTGTTGTATTTGACTTTGAGCTTTCTCCTTCACAGATAAAGTCTGTTGAGGATGCTATCGACTGCCCCGTTTCCGTTCTTGACCGCAGTATGCTTATTCTTGATATCTTCGCCTCCCGCGCCCAGAGCGCAGAGGGTAGACTTCAGGTAGAGCTTGCTCAGCTTAAGTATACGGCTCCCCGTCTTATGGGCAAGGGCCGAGATATGTCACGTCTCGGAGGCGGTATCGGCACCCGAGGCCCGGGTGAAACAAAGCTTGAGATCGACCGCAGACGCTTAAAGACCCGTGTAGCTCAGCTTGAGGAAGAGATCCGCAAGATCGAAAAGAATAGAAATACCATCCGTCAGTCCAGAGACCGCAGCGGCATTACAAAATGCGCTATCGTTGGCTACACCAATGCGGGGAAATCCACCCTTCTCAACCGACTGACAGATGCGGGCATATTTGCAGAGGACAAGCTTTTTGCGACCCTTGACCCTACGACAAGGCAGTATTCACTGCCCTCGGGAGAAAAAATACTTCTTACGGACACCGTAGGATTTATCAAGAATCTGCCCCACCACCTTATAAAGGCATTTAAGAGCACTCTTGATGAGGCAGTGTATGCAGATATACTTCTAATTGTTGTTGACGCCTCAGACGGAGAGTTTGCCTCAGAGCTTGAGGTTACGGAGGATCTTCTCCGAGATCTCGGTGCTACGGGCAAGCCTACTCTTTATATATTCAACAAGTGCGACAGGATCGAAAGCTCGGAAAGGCTTCTCGACATGAAGAGAATTGCTCAGACGTCAGGTGCAAAATTTGCATTTATTTCCGCCGCAACAGGCGAGGGGATCGACGATTTTATCACGATCCTTGAAGAAATGTGCTCTGCGGGAAAGAAGACCGTTACCCTTTCCCTGCCTCAGTCAGAGGGTGCACTTCTCGGTCTTATATACAAGGACGGAGAAAACGTTGAGGTTGAGTATACTGCCGACGGAATTGACGTTACCGTTACCTGTGATGAAAAGCTTTTGGGAAAGCTCAAAAGGTTTATAAAGGAATAATATTTTTAAATTAAGTTAGGAGGTTTGCAGGTGAATATTACATGGTCAAAATACGTACAAGGAACAAAAACATTGTATTATACTCGCAAGCTACGTTTCGACGATATTTTTTCAGACCAATATAAAAAGCTTTTCGAATTAAACGAAAACAAACCTCTTAAAATTCTTGAAATAGGTTGCGGACCCGGAGCACTGGCAGGAGCTTTGCACCGCTGGTATCCTAATGCTGAAATCACAGGAATCGACCGCGACTCAGAATTTATCCGATTTGCTAAAGAGCATGAACCCGGCATTACATTCACTGAAGGAGATGCTACATCTCTTCCGTTTGATAACAATACTTTTGATGTTACTATATCAAATACAGTTGCCGAACACATTGAGCCCTCAAAATTTTACAGTGAACAGCTCAGGGTTTTAAAGCCAGCAGGAATATGCCTTGTTCTTTCTTCGAGAAGAGGAATTAATATCAATCCAAGTTGTATTACATTTAACGAATTTGAGCAACAGTTTTGGAATAAAGCGGCTCAGCATGATGATTCAACTGATAGGTTTTCAGTATGTAAATATCCTATGAGTGAATCAGAAATGCCTGTTTCAATGGCAAAGCACGGTTTTTCTAATATCAGCACCGGTTTTGCGACTATTGACTTAACACCGGATAATCCCAAATATCCAACTTCGTTAGCACTAGATATGATAAATGCTAATAGGTATACTGCGTTAGATGGAATCGAATCTGTTTTATGTACAATGCCCGAGCATTTTACTACTCAAGAAGTAGAAGAAATGAGCCGACTTACAAATATAAAGTATGATACTCGTATAGAGCAGCGCAAAAGCGGAGAAAAACAATGGGATACCAATGTATCAATTATTATGGTACTTAGAGGTATCAAGTAATAGAGGAATAAATGGACAACGAAAAAAGAGTGACTCTTGCCTCTGTGGGCGAGATCGAATACGAAGAGAAAAAGTCAATATTTATCGGCTATGCCGCTCCGGTCAGAACAGAAGATGAGGCAAAGGCTATCGTTGAAGAAAAAAAGCGCGAATACAGCGATGCCACTCACAACGTATGGGCGTACTACATCGACAACGGAGCAAGAGCCCGTTATTCCGATGACGGTGAGCCTCAGGGCACTGCCGGTATGCCTGTTCTGAACGTTCTCAAAATGTCGGGCGCTACGGATATGTGCGTAGTTGTCACCCGTTATTTCGGCGGAACGCTTCTCGGCGCAGGAGGACTTGTCCGTGCATATTCCGCTGCCGCAAAGCAGGCTATTGACGCTGCGGGAATCGCCGTCAGCGAATCCTTCGGCATCTATTCTCTTTCCTGCTCATACTCCGAGTATCAGCGACTCACGGTTCAGCTTCGTGCTATGGACGTTTGCGAGGATGATACGGAATTCGGTGAGGGAGTTACGGTTACCGCCGCCATTGAAGCTGACCGCGGGGAGGAGCTTGTGAACCTTATGCGCGAGATCACAAACGGCAAAGGAACCTGTACTCTTCTCAGAACGGAAGAGAGAGCGAGTAAGAGGTTTAGTAAATAAATGAATACCATTTCTTACAACAAAGCAATTGATATAACTCATGAATTTGCAAGCGAGATAGTGTCTGTTTTCAACGACAAAATAATTGCCGTATTCGCAATAGGCTCTCTCGGTTCGGATTATTACCGCCCCGGACAGAGTGATATAGATACTGCCGTAATCGTTGACGTGCCTCGCAACGAAATTTGGGATATAAAAAATTACATACGTTCCGTTGCTGACAAATATTTCGAAAAATATAATGTTCCCAAGGGTTTCGGCGCAATCGTGTTTTCCAAGGACCAGCTCTACCCGCCATACATAAAAAACGAAGAATTGATTTTGGAGATCTTGCGGCTGAAAACACAATCAAAGATCGTATATGGATCTTTCAATCTTAACGATATTCCGTTTCCCGAAATAGATGCGATCATTGAAGATGCTCGTGCATTTGAAGAATGGGCTGATAGTATGAGAAAGAATGATCCCTACTTTAAGATCAACGACACTGTATCTCTTGTTAATTCGACACTTATGATACTTAGACGCTATCTTTTAATTAAGTGCGGAATATGTGAATTCAACAAATTCAAAACGATAAGTTTATACTTAAGTGAGAACCCGCCCATAATATTTAACGAATTGTTTGATTATGTTGAAAAATATATCCGAGACGAAAGTTGTCCTCTATGCAAAAGCTCATTTCAAAACCTCATTGAGCAGCATGATACGCTGTACAAACATATCAATAATATATGCCTATAAAAAAGCTGTTGCAGATTAATGCAACAGCTTCTTTTGTATCAAGAATATAATTATGGTTCGCTACAGCTACATTTGGGCATTTCGTCAATTTGTAGCCATATGCTATCATTATTCGTTTATATTGCCTTCTACATAAAACGAGCTGTTGCGACGCAACAGCTCGTTTCTTTATTTGATTAGACTATCTCAGCGCCTGCAATTACACGTGAAAGCTTGTTTGCATCCTTACCTGTAAGGGCACCGTCGCCATCAAGGTCAATGCGGGCAAACTGTTCGCTTCCGGCTTCAACGCTTATATCACCTGCAAGGAGTCTCTTAAAGAGATACGCATCTGCTCCGTTTACCTTACCGTCGCCATCGAAGTCACCCTTGAATTCCTCAGGGATTTCAGGAGTTACGGTATACTCAAGGGTAGCATTTGTGCTCATGCCCTTCTGACCGTAGCTGTCAGTGAGAGTACAGTTGAAATATGCACTGATATCGCCGGAAAGCTTCTCGGGGATAGTAATTGTGATGCTTGCGGTATCTGCTCCGCTGATATAAGGAAGAAGCGCATCGTTTGAGCAATACCAGCTATAAGTAATATTCTCACCGATCGTGGACACGGTAATAGTTACGCTGCCTGTGTCGGTGATAGTGGAATTAACGGGGGATATGGAAGTAACCTCGGGAGGAAGGGGCTTATCTTCCTTCCATACGGCATAGAGAGTAACTGACTCTTCTGCAGAATAAATACCGCTGCTCTCATATTCGGCCTCAGCAGCATCTGCACTTGTTGCCCAGCCGAGGAAGGTTGCACCTGACTTCTCGGGAACAGCATCTGTGAGCTGAAGAGACTTACCTATCACCTTTATCTGATTGGGAAGCGCTTCGCCCTCTCCGCCGTTCAAGTCATAGGTAACAGTATTTGCAAAGAGCTTTGTGTATGCACCAAGGCCCTCTCCCATAAGGTCCTTAGCCTTGGCTTCATCTTCAAAATCGCAATCAACGAATATTCTGCCTGCGGAATTTGTGACCTTCACGTTATCTATTGCCATACATCCGTTCTGGCTGAAGAACAGGATATAGCTGTCATAGCACTTTACTCCGCTGCTTACTCTTCCGACGAGCTCGCCGTCGAGATAGAACTCTCCGGCTCCGTTAAGCACCTTGATGGTAATTCTGTGCCAGTTGGATTCGGACATGGTGCCCCAATCAACGGGGAATGAGACACCTTCTATGGTAACGTCACTGCTTGTAATATCAATACCGTTACCGCCGTCAGTCCAGAAGGAAGCCTCTGTGTATCCGCTCTTTACGGGAAGGAGGCAAAGATCACAGCTGAATTCAAGATCCTGCCCTGTTCTACCGTAGCCGTTGATATAGCCGTACGCCTCAGCCTCGGGCCACTGCCAGCCGTATCCGCCGGGAGCTGCATAAGAATAGTTTTCCGTATCGGGAGTTGCAACGGGGGGAGCTTCGGTTACAACGTAAGGATCAACGCCGCCGGGTACGATAGTCTCAAGACATACCTGAGAGAAGATACGGGCCATAAAGTCGTTGGGGTGGCACATATTATCGCCTGAGAAGTCAAGGTAATCCTTATAGGAAAGCATATCAGCCTGCATTGCGGTAACGTCTGCAACTACAACACCGTCGTAGACATCTGCAAGCTCAACGAGAGCATCGCGGCAAGCCTCGAAGTAGGACATATAGTGACAGAAGGGATTACAGTAGAAGGGTGCCACAAGAACGAACTCGCACTCGGGATAGGAGCGGCGGGTTCTTTCTATCATTGTCTGTACTGCAGACTTATAGTTATTCTTAAGCCTTGAAAGGGATCCGGAGGAATCCTGGCTCTCGTTCATTGCATCGTTTGCACCGAACTCGATAAATACGAGGTCGGGAGAATAGTTAAGAACTCCCGCAGTAAGATTTTCAACCATTCCGCTTGCGGTGCTTCCGCCGACACAGGAGATCTGATCTCTTATATTACAGCCGTAATCCTTTTCAAGCTTTGAAACGATCATCTGGTTCCACCACTCGGCATAAGGATATACGTCTCTGTAAGAAGAGGAGTTTGCGCCACCGCAGATACTGTCTCCAAAGAACACAACATTCATAGAACCGCCGTTTGCGATAGTAGCCGCAGTATTGGGAAGCTTATCAGCCTGCTTTTCGGGTACGTAGCCTGTCCAGCTGTCTGAATGAGTATAGGTCACGTTAATATATCCGTTATAGAATTCGGGACTCTGGCCCCAGAATTCCCACTTACCGTCTCCTGCGGCGGTACGGTTATAGTAGGTGCCCCAATCGTATCCGTAGGGGTTTGACTGAGGATGGATATGCTTATAATCCTTGAGTCTGATATTACCGGACTTTAAGAAGGTTATCTTATTACCCTCAACAGTATAATCGATGCCCTCGTAATAGAGAGAGGAGAAATCGGAGGTATATACGCTGATGATGCTGTCGGGAGCATACATAAGCGTATATGTAGAATTGCCGTTCTTATCCTTTATGGGATAAACTGCCTCGTTATATACGATATCGCCCTTCCAAATGGGAGAGGTATACTTATCGTACTCATACTTTGTGCAGAGATAGTCCGTATTTGTATAATCGGGAGTATCTATTGCATTAAGAGAGCTGAGTCTGGCATCTCTTTTTTCTATTGCCTCAGACTGATCTTTGCAAAGGAGAACAGAATCGATATACATGGTATCGCCGATATTTGCATTTGTAAAGCAATCGATACGGATGCTATGGATATCTCCGCTCCACCAGCTGAGGGCGGAAAGGTCTATTATCTGAGAAGTATAGGTATTGCTCTTTGAAATATTATATATAACGCTTCTGCCCGCAGTAGGAACCTTTACGCTACCTGCGGAGATAAAGAGCTCTGTCTGAAGAGCCGCTGCCGACGCATCCGTAGGAACGCGGTATATAACAACGAGAGAGTCGTAATTATCAGCACTCAATGAGAGTGATGACATATCAAGAAGCGCTCTGGGGTCTATACCGTTATTATCGCTTGATACGGTCATTTTCATTGCCTTCTCGTTGGCATCAAAGGTAACGTCTACTGCATTGGCTCCACTCATGTATGAGAGCATATCAGCGTTTTCAAACACAAACTCACCGCTTGCGGGGTCATAGGTTTCAGCCGCTGACACAGCATAGGGTACTGACACCAGCATCGCAAGGCACAAAACGATGCTTACGACTTTTTTTGCAAGTTTCATAAAATATTCCTTTCTTGGTACAATTTGCCTGAATTTCGTACAATTTGACGGATTTTACTCGTCATTCTTATGAAATTATACTACTGTTTACCATGCTTGTCAATTATTGATTTAAACTAAATACTAATTACAATAGCATACACCTATAACGCAAGATATCCCCCTAAAAAGAGGGGGATATCAAAATTCAATTATTCTTCTTTATTATCGCTGCCGGGTGTATTATCCTCAGCAGGGATCTCACCCTTTTTCTCTTTCTTTGTGAGAACTATGATAATAATAACTGCACCTACAACTACTGCAACGATTGCCGCAATTATAATACCCTTGTGAAGGACAGCCTTCTTCTCTTCCTGCTCCTTCTGCTCGGGAGAAGTTGTTGTAGGAGCCTTTGTGGTAGAAGCAACAGTTTCCTTCTCGCCTGAATCGTTTGTTACGATCTCGCCTTCCTTATCAGTCTCGTAATAAACGTCGTTGCCAGCAGTATCTGTTACTACCTGAGTCATAACGTTGCCGTCATCACCGACAACTTCCTTACCCTCTTCGTCTGTAACAGCCTCAGTTACGGGAATACCTGTTTCGGGCTTTGTGTCCTCAGGCTCAACAAGATCACCGTCAACATCGGTCTCAGTGGGCTCTGTTGCATCGGAGCCTGTTACAATGATAGCTGCCTGATCTGTGCAGGATACTGTGAAATCAGGAAGTGCGGGATCTGTGCAGTCAAAGAACCAGCCCACACCGTCAGCGGGGAACTCCACCTTGATATCATGAGCGCCATTGGGGCAAGCCTTGGAGATCTCAAACGTAAGTGTAAGAATAAGACCTGTATTTGTATTAGGCTCGTTATATGCCGCGGGCTCTGCATAGTATCTGTAGTAGCCGTTATTTGTAAGGGGAGCCTTTGCAAACTCAGAATTTGTATATACCTCTCCGTTTTCTACTGAAAGAAGTGTGAAGTATCTGGAATTGAAGGTTACGTGGAACATTGAGCACCATGTTCCGACGTTCTTATCAAGGTATACCTCAACCTCAACCGTATCGCCGGGCTTTCCTTCTGCACCCTTAGCAGAAAACTCAATATCAGTTGCGGCAAAGGTGCTTATTGCCATTGCGCTTACAAGAATAACTGCTGTAAGAAGCACTGCAAGAATTCTTTTCATAAATTACTACCTTTCTTTTACGTATTACAGATACAAACGCACGTATCTGTTATAACTTTTTATATTATATAACATCCTCTCGGCTATGTCAAGAATTATCAATCATGATAACTTATTTGTTTACAATTAAAATTAAGTGACTACATCTTGATTTTTATGAAAACGGGAATATAATGAAATCAGTAAATATTTGCCGTTACGGCTGAAATCGGAGTTTATCATGTCACTTACCGTAGGTATTCAGTTATTTTCAGTCAGAGATCATATGGAAAAGGATCCCGCGGGCACTCTCAGAGAGATTGCTTCTATGGGATATACTGCAATTGAACCCTGCAACGGGTCATACGGTATGGATCCGTCTGACTTCAGAGCTCTTTGCGATGAGCTCGGTCTCAGAATAATCTGTGCTCATCTCGGCTCATACGAGCTTAATGAAAAAACAGAAGAAACATTGGTCCTTTACAAGACCCTAGGTGTATCCTATCTTGCAATTGCCGGATTCTGGGGTGACTGTGTATACGGTGGACGTGACTATCCTGCAATGATGGAGAAGCTTCAAAAGTCTGCGGCATACTTCAAGGAAAACGGAATACAGATACTTTATCACAACCATGACCGTGAATTTCAAAAGGACAATGATATCTATCACCTTGATCACATACTCTCAGCCTTTGACGGGAATCTTCTCCTTCCCGAGATCGACACCTGCTGGGCCGCTATCGGCCATGGTGACCCTCAGGATTATATAAAAAGGTACAGCGGTCGCTGCCCTATAATTCACTTAAAGGACTTTTCCTGCCACGCAAGCTATAAAAGCGGGAATCTCGGAAACGGACTCCCTGAGGGATTTGAGATTCGCCCTGTCGGATACGGCAGACTTGACATCGTTGATATTCTTCACACAGCTGAGGCGATCGGAACTGAATGGCTCATCGTTGAGCAGGATTCTCCCTGCTTTGGACTTTCACAGCTTGAATGTGCAAGGCTCAGCCGCCAGTGGCTTTCGCTGCAAGGATTTTAATACAAGGAATAAAAACAATATGAAAAATACGATTTTCAAAAATGCGGTATCTCTCACAGTACTGACTGCGCTTTTACTATCGCTCGTTTCCTGCGGTCTTATTGCTCCGATCGAAGTACCGGATACCACAGAGGCTGTTACCACAGCGCCTTCAACAACTGCACCTGATACCACCGCACCTGACGATACAACGGCGCCTGACGACACTACATCTGAGACCAAGCCCTCTACGGTTACGATTTCAATGGTAGGAGATGTGCTGCTTCACGAAAAGGTTGCAGACAGCGGTAAGATGCCTGACGGGACCTACAATTACGACCATATGTTTGTAAACGTTCGTGATCACATTGAAAAGGCTGACATCGCTCTCGTCAACCAGGAGGTTATACTTGGCGGAAGAGAGCTCGGTCTTTACGGTTACCCTAATTTCAACGGAGCGTTTGAGGTTGGCGACTCCCTTGCAAATGCCGGATTTGATATAATTCTTCACGCCACCAACCACACACTTGATCGCGGAAAGATCGCAGTCGAGAACTGTATGAATTTCTGGAAGACTTCTCATCCCGAAATTGAGTATCTCGGAATTCACGAAAGCGCTGAGGACCAAGACAACATCTATTTACGCGAAGAAAACGGTATGATCATTGCCTTCCTTAACTATACTTACGGAACCAACGGTATGCCGATTCCCGCAGATGCTCCTTATATTGTAGACATTCTATCCGAGGACAGGCTTCGCCGTGATATCGCAAAGGCTGAGGAAATAGCAGATTTCACGGTAGTTCTTCCCCACTGGGGCACGGAATACATTCTCACCCCTGATAATAATCAGCGCTACTGGGCAAATATAATGTTCCAGTGCGGGGCTGATCTTGTTATCGGCACCCATCCTCACGTTATTGAGCCTGTTGAGATGATGACTGACGGAGATCACTCGATGCTCGTATATTATTCGATCGGCAATTTTATAAATTCTACTGCCCAATCCGGCGAGGGTATCGCAAATCGGATGGTTGGCGGCATTGCCGACGTAACTCTTTCAAAGGATGAAAGCGGAGCTGTTTATATCTCGGATTACGGCGTTACCCCAATCGTGACACACGTTCTTACCGGAAGTGGGAAAATAACCACCTATAAGCTTTCCGATTACACAGGAGAGCTTGCAAAACAAAATGAGATCATATCTCAGGATCGAAATTTTTCTCTCGGATACTGTAAAAACCTTGTTCTCAAGGTTTTCGGTGATCTGGCAAACTATGATTGAAACCACATATTGAACATTAAATTAAAAAAGGAAGCCGTTTTTTCGGTTTCCTTTTTTGCTATTATTTTGTCATGTCAACGACCTTGACCCCTTCACATTCACGACCAAGGAAGGTCTTTGCTACCTTTACAAAATTCTGTCCTTTATCGCTGACATAAAACTCTGTTCCGCCGCCCAAGCCCTCTCTTAGGCTATCACTTGCCGAAAGCTGCTCTGCGCAGGCTCTTGCCGCGGCTGCACCGGCTGATATGAGTGAGACACCTTCTCCAAGATATGCCGCAATATGAGGCACTAAAAGAGGAAAATGCGTACAGCCGAGGATCAGAGTATCAATTCCCTGCTCCTTTAGCGGTGCAAGATATCTCTCAACTGCAAGGCGGGCTATCATATCATCCTCCCCTATCCAGCCGTTCTCAACAAGGGGAACAAGCATGGGACACTCCTGAGCATACACTTCAGCCTCGGGAAGTAAGCAATCAATTACCATTGCATAAGAGCCTGAGTGAACTGTAGCCGCAGTACCTATGATTCCTATTTTTTTATTTTTTGTAGCCTCCACTGCTGCTCTTGCCGTAGGCTCTACCACGTCAACACAAGGAACGCTTCTTGAATGTATTATATGGGCTGCAACGGAGCTTACGGTTCCGCAAGCGGCTATTATCATTTTTACACCGTTTTCTTCAAGAAAATCACAATCCTCAGCCGCGTATCTGCGAATGACCTCGGCGCCTCTTGTTCCGTACGGAACTCTGCCCGTATCACCAAAATATACTATCTTCTCATCGGGAAGCAATGCTTCAAGCTCGCGGACTGCTGTGAGTCCTCCGAGACCTGAATCAAATACTCCTATAGGTCTGTTGTCCATAACGACACCTCTTTTACATACTACTTACATTATACAGTCACTCTTTTGTATTGTCAACCGAAAAAGCAAATATCCACATTACTCTCGGTTTTCTGTTTTTTCTTTCTTTATTTCTGTTTTTGCTGTTTTATGATTGACAAAACGCTTTATTTATTATAAAATAAGCTGATTATATATGTAATTATGAGGTACATTATGGCAAACGATAAGAAAATGGTAGATCAGATCACCTCTATGGACGAGGATTTCGCCAAGTGGTATACTGATATTTGTAAAAAAGCTGATCTTGTAGATTATTCAAGCGTTAAGGGCTGTATGATCATCCGCCCCTACGGCTATGCGATCTGGGAGCTTATCCAGAAAAATCTTGACAATCGCTTTAAAGAAACAGGTCACGAAAACGTATATATGCCCATGTTCATTCCCGAGAGCCTTCTCCAGAAGGAAAAGGACCACGTTGAGGGATTTGCTCCCGAGGTTGCATGGGTCACACACGGCGGAAGCGAGCCCCTTACAGAAAAGCTCTGCGTTCGTCCCACATCTGAGACTCTTTTCTGCGAGCATTACGCAAACATTATAAAGTCCTACCGCGACCTTCCCAAGCTCTACAATCAGTGGTGTAGCGTTGTTCGTTGGGAAAAGACTACACGTCCCTTCCTCCGTTCCCGTGAGTTCCTCTGGCAGGAGGGCCATACAATGCACGCCACCGCGGCTGAGGCTGAGGCTGAGACCATTCAGATGCTCAACTGCTATGCAGATTTCCATGAGCAGGATCTTGCCATCCCTGTTATCAAGGGAAGAAAGACTGAGTCCGACAAATTCGCAGGTGCTGAGGCTACTTATGCCATCGAGGCTCTTATGCACGACGGTAAAGCACTTCAGGCAGGCACATCCCACTACTTCGGAGACGGCTTTGCAAAGGCATTTGACATTAAGTTCACAGACAAGGAAAACAAGCTTTGTTATCCTCACCAGACATCCTGGGGAGTTACCACTCGTATGATCGGCGGTATCATCATGACCCACGGTGACAACAATGGTCTTGTTCTTCCTCCTGCTGTTGCTCCTATTCAGGTTGTTATTATCCCTGTTCAGCAGCACAAGGAAGGAGTTCTCGATGCAGCTTATGCGCTTCGCGACAGACTCAAGGGTCAGTTCAGAGTCAAGGTTGACGATTCTGACAACAGCCCCGGATGGAAGTTCTCTGAATATGAGATGAAGGGTGTTCCCCTCCGTATAGAGATCGGTCCCCGCGATATCGCAGAGGGCAAGTGCGTAACAGTTAAACGTGTTAACCGCGAGAAGAACTTTGAAATGCTTGAGAATATTGAAGAGGTAGTTGCTCAGAGACTCCGTGAAGTTCGCGACGCAATGTTTGAAAAGGCACTCGCTAACCGCGACGCAAAGACTTACGAGTGCACTACCATGGACGAGATCAAGTCCTCTCTTGCCGAGAAGGGTGACGGCTTCGTTATGGCTATGTGGTGCGGTGACGAGGAGTGTGAGGACCGTGTAAAGGCTGAGACCGGTGTCGGATCCCGTTGCATTCCCCTTCAGCAGAGAAAGATCGCAGGCAAGTGCGTTTGCTGCGGCAAGGATGCTCAGCATATGGTTTGCTGGGGTATTGCATATTAATAAAGCTATCAGTAACGGGCGAACAATGTTCGCCCTTACGCATTTTGTACTATAAGAAAGGAGAAGCAATGAAAGAGTTTTCCGTATCCTTTAAGGAAAAGCTCCGAAACGTTGATTTTGTGGTGCTGTTCTGCGTTCTCGGAATGAATATCCTGTCACTCATCATTCTTGCAGGTGCGTCAAATGAGATAGGCAACAGATATTTTACCGTACAGGCCATAGCTTCTATACTTGGTATCATCATTATGTTTACCATCTCCTTTCTTGACTATGATAAAATAATCAAGCAATACGGCATCTGGCTGTTTGTTATTGCTGTATTCCTTATGATTACCGTTGTACTTTTCGGAAAAGGCGATCAGGGAAACAAGGCATGGCTGAGAATACCCGGTGTTCCATTTGATATTCAGCCCTCGGAGTATTGCAAGTTTTTGTTTATCGTCACGTTTGCAACTCACATAAAAAGAGTTAAGGATCATATCAATCATCCGAAAAACGTTATTGCATTGGCACTTCACGCAGGTCTCATCAGCGGACTTGTTCTTATGACAGGAGACCTTGGCTCTACACTCGTTTATTTCGGTATTATTGCAGTCATGCTCCTTGTCGGAGGACTTTCTGTTTGGTATTTTGTGGGAGTTCTTGCGATCATCGTTCTCGCTTCCCCAATTCTCTGGAATATGCTGTCAGACCTCAGGCAGCAACGAATAATCTGCGGCTTTAATCCTGAGCTTGACCCTCTCGGATACGGCTTTCAGGCATTACAATCACGCCGCGCAATAGCTGCGGGCGGATTCCTTGGATCCGGATTTTTCGGCGGCACAGTCTATCCCAATATCCACTCAAATTTTGCTGACTTTATTTTTGCAACTCTTGCAGAAAAGTTTGGTTTCTTCGGTTGCTTCTCTTATATGCTTCTCATGGGTATTCTTATAGTCCGTCTTCTTTGGATCGCTCGTGTTGCCCGCAAGGACTATGGAGCATATATGTGCATGGGTGTAGTTGCCATTCTGGTTTTCCAGACACTTGAAAACATCGGAATGTGCCTTGCGATGCTTCCTGTTGTAGGTATTACCCTTCCCTTTCTTTCATACGGCGGATCGTCCGTTCTTGCAATGTATATGCTTATTGGTCTTATCCAAAGCATCAAGAGCCACAACCAAAAATATTTCTTTGAAAGAGAAAAAGCATAAAAATAAGACCTCAAACGAGGTCTTATTTTTATGCTTTTTAATCTTCGAATTCAACGTCTGCTATACGTACTACGTACTGACAGCCGTAGGGGAAGCCGGAAGCGTTTACCCAAAGGTGATCGCCATGCTGAACGAAATCAAGCTCCTGTCCGTTATCTCCCCACTTTACGCTCTTTACCTTTCTCTTAACGTTTGTAAAGTGCTTAAAGCCAACGCCGCCGCCCTCAACTGTTACGTGAGCATTACCGAGGATCGCAAGGTCGTGGATATAGAGATACGCCTTCTCTTCGTCCTCAAGAGCAAAGTTCTTGAACTCTCCCTTGATCTCAGAGGGCTTACCCGTATAAATGGAAGTACCGCCGCAGGTCTTTACCCAGTCGCCAAGACCTCTGAGCATTACCTCCTGCATGGGAATGATATTTCCGTCTCCGTCGGGACCTACGTTGAGAAGGAAGTTTGCGCCTACCTTACGGCAAGCACAAAGTGTTTCGATAAGCTCGGGGAGGCTCTTATAGTTAAAGTCTGCCTTTCCGTAGCCCCAGTGGTCGTTCATTGTCTGGCACATCTCCGCCGCAAGATACTTGGGCATTCCCTCGCGGTTCATAGGTGTAGGTCTTCCCTGCTCGAATGTTACGGAGTCGATCTCGGGATGACCTGCGCAACCGCGGGCATCAAGACCTGTATTGTTAATAATGAGAGCATCGGGCTGATGCTTTCTGATGGTTGCATAAAGAGTATCCTCGTCCCAGTCGGATGCCGCACGGGACCAGTTACCGTCAAACCAAAGTCCGCCGATCTTTCCGTACTGAGTACAGAGAAGCTCTACGCTGTCGTTAAGATATTTAAGAAACGTAGGAAAATCCTCCTCAAAGGACTTCTGATACCAGTCAAGGGTTGCGTGATAGAATACGGGAAGGATGCCGCCCTCGTTGCATGCATCAACAAACTCACGGATAAGGTCACGGCCGCAGGCTGAATGAACAGTATCGTAGCCGCCGTTCAGATCCTTGGAATCGTAAAGGCAGAAACCGTCGTGATGCTTTGTTGTGATAGTGATATACTTCATTCCTGCAGCCTTTGCGATCTCAACTATCTTCTTTGCATCAAAATCCTTTGCTGTAAATGTATCCTTAAGGGGACTGTACTGTTCAACGGACATACCTGCGATGTTCATTATCCATTCACCACAGCCAAGCTGTGAATACATACCGAAATGGATGAACATTCCAAGGCCCATGTTCTCAAATTCTTTAATTCTTTTTTCGGGTACGGGAATTGCCATAATATACCTTGCCTTTCTTTGCCTTTGCTTGTTTTTCGCAATAAAATATGATATAATCATCTTACCACAGTAAAACTTTTCTTTCAATGGATTTCTTTTAAAATTAATTAAAAAAATCCTTGAAAAACTATTGCAATTTGCGATGGGATATGTTATAATTCCACTCGTATGCGGCAAAGTCCGCCCGAACGGTCCAATGCAGCTTCGTACGAACGTTTCGGAACCAAAAGAAATAAAGGAGAAGTCAAAATGACAAAACTTCAGGCTTTTGCAAGCGAGCAGCTGAGAGCTGATGCTCCTCAGTTCAACGTGGGCGACACAATCAAGGTCCACAATCTTATCCGTGAGGGTACAAGAGAAAGAATCCAGATCTTCGAAGGCACAGTTATCGCTCGTCACGGCGGCGGCATCTCTGAGACATTTACTGTTCGTAGAGTTGCTTACGGCTGCGGCGTAGAGAAGACCTTCCCCCTCCACTCTCCCCATGTAGCTAAGGTAGAGATCGTTCGTTACGGTAAGGTAAGACGTTCCAAGCTCTACTACCTCCGCGACAGAGTTGGTAAGGCTGCTAAGGTTAAGGAGCTCCAGTAAGACAAACAAATCTCTTCCCGCGGGAAGAGATTTTTTGTTTTTCAAACGGTGAAAATTATGAATTTTAAATCTATTTACTTTAATAAGAGATTCTGGAAAACAGTTCTCCCCCTTGCCCTACCCATAGCACTGCAAAATCTTTTGGCTGCATCTTTCTCCCTTATCGACACCTTCATGGTGGCGGGACTTGGAAGCACAGTCCTTTCTTCGGTTGGTATGGCGTCCCAATACACCTGGCTTTTCAATATAGTCATATTCGGTCTCGCTTCAGGCACGGCGCTCTTCGTTTCTCAATACTGGGGAATAAAGGATATTGATTCGATCCACAAAACTGAGGGTATTGCCGTTCTTCTTGCTCTCGGATCGGGTACACTTTTCTGCATTGTGGGGTCACTTTTCCCCGAGGCTATCCTTTCAATATTCAATAACGATCCTACGGTAATTGAGACAGGAGCCTCTTACATCCGCTATGCATGCTGGTCTTATCCTGCATTTGCTCTCAATTTTACTCTTTACATTATTCTCCGTTCCACCGAACAGGTCAAGCTTCCGGTTATTATGTCCGTAATAAATGCGGCAATGAATGCGTTTTTCAACTACTGCCTCATTCACGGTGCTCTGGGATTTCCCGAAATGGGCGCCGCAGGTGCCGCCCTTGCAACGACCTGCTCCTGCTGGCTTTCCACGGTCCTTCTTTTCGCGGTATGTTTTATAAGAAAAGAGATAATAATTGCACCTCTCAGAAACATATTCGGCTTCACACTTCGTCAAGTGTCCTCCTTTATGAAAAAGACACTTCCCGCAATTCTTAACGAGGGTGCTTTTGCTCTTGGTACTACGGTCCTTAACATTATTCTCTCAAACATAAGCGTTGATGCTTATGCGGGAGTGACAATACTCAGAACAGTTGAGAACCTTGCCTTTGTGTTCATAGTCGGTCTTTGTAATGCCTGCAGTATCGTTGTCGGCAAGTCCATCGGTGCCGGCGATATCATCGGAGGAAAAAAGGATGCAACCCGCTTTATGCTCATAATGCCCGTATTCAGCATTATTACAAGCACGGCGCTCATCATCCTTCGCTCTCCTCTCGTTTCTCTGTTTACCCATAACGGAGAATACAGCGATCTTGCAATCTCCTCCGCACTGTTCTGTATTCTCGTTTATGCTCTGGATATGCCTCTCAGGAACATCCCGTACCTCACTATTGTCGGAATCTTCCGCCCCGGCGGAGACCCGAAAACCGGTATGATCTGCGACGTTTCTGCCCTCTGGCTCATTTCTATTCCCTTAACTGCCATACTTGCACATCTCGGGGTTCCATTCAGGACAGTATTTTTCCTTATGTATATCTCGGAGGATATTCCGAAATCGATCCTTTGCATTTACTATTTCCTTTCCGGCAAGTGGATACATCCCGTTACTCCCGAGGGACAGCTTGCACTTGAGAAGTTGAAAGCCGAAAAGGTCAAATAATTGGCATATTAACCAATTTTTTCTCGCAATTTATTGATAATATGTAAATTTAAAATAAACTCAGCGGTTCTATTGATTAGCCGCTGAGTTTTTGTTATAATAACTGTATCTAAATTTTAGTAAAGGTTTTGGTATAAACATGAAACGTGCAAGCGGTGTACTCATGCATGTGTCTTCCCTTTGGGGCGACCATTCCGAGGGTTCCTTCGGTGAGGCTGCCCGTCAATGGATAGATTTCCTCTCTGAGTGCGGTTTTTCCTATTGGCAGACTCTTCCCTTCTGTCTGCCCGATGAAGCAAATTCACCTTATAAGTCCTACAGTGCTTTTTCCGGCAATCCCTTCTTCATTGATCTGCCTATGCTCTTTAAGGTCGGGCTCATTACCCGCGAGGAGCTTGAGGCATCATATCAGAAAACTCCCTATGCCTGCGAGTTTGACAGACTGAACCGTGAACGTCTTCCCCTTCTCGCAAAGGCTGCATCCCGTATGCCTGATACTGCCTGTATTGATGAATTTATGAAGACCCATCCCAGAACCGAGCAGTTCTGCACATATATGGCTCTGAAGGCTGCAAATGAGGATCTTCCCTGGAACGAATGGACGAATGACGTTCCCGATAAGGAGACCCTCAAGCTCTGGAGATTTTGTCAGTGGGCTTTCTTCTCTCAGTGGAAGGAGATCAAGGCTTATGCAAACGAAAGGGGTATCAGCATTATCGGCGATATTCCCATATACGTTGCGTGGGACTCAGCTGACGTTTGGGCAGCTCCCGAGCAGTTCCAGCTTGACAAAAATAAGAATCCCTCAAGCGTTGCCGGCGTTCCCCCCGACTACTTCTCCGCTGACGGCCAGCTTTGGGGCAATCCCCTTTATGACTGGAAGCGCATGAAGGAGGACGGCTTCTCATGGTGGAAGGAAAGAATGAGCTTTATGCTGGAAAACTTTGACGGTGTGCGTATCGACCATTTCCGTGGTATTGAGTCTTACTTCTCCATCAAAGCCGGAGAAAAGACTGCACGCAACGGCAAGTGGAAGAAGGGCCCCGGTATGGCTCTTATCAACGCTCTGAAGCCTCTTTGCGAGGGTAAGCTCATTATTGCTGAGGATCTTGGCGATATTACTCCTGAAGTCATTAAGCTTGTTGAAGATTCCGGCTTCCCCGGAATGAGAGTGTTGCAGTTCGGATTCATCGGCAACGACAACTCTCCTCACCTGCCCCATAACTATCCCAACAACTGCGTAGCATACACGGGCACCCACGACAACAACACTCTTCTCGGCTACGTATGGGATCTTGACTACGAAACAAGAAGAAGAGTTTTCGACTACTGCGGATATAACGGTACGGACAATGACGGAAGCTACGATCATCTTCTCCGTACAATGTTTGCCTCCCACGCAGATCTTCTTATTCTCCCCATTCAGGACCTTCTCTTTTATGGCTGCGACACCCGCATAAACAAGCCCGGTGTCGCTGAAGGCAACTGGTCCTACAGAATGACCCGCGATCAGCTCAACCGCATAGACCGCGGAAAATTCAGATACTGGAACAGACTTTTCAGAAGAGAAAATAAGGATTAACAAAAAAATCACCTTGCAGTGCAAGGTGATTTTTTTGTTATTAAAAGTCTGTTATCTCTCCTGCAATATAGCGGGAAAGAAGATTTGCATCCATACCGTTTATGTTATTGTCTTTATGCATATCACAAACGATCTCAAGCTCATCTGTCATAACAACTGAACCGCTGAGGATCTGCTTGAATATATTGGAGTCCTTACCGTTGATGGCACTGTCGCCGTTAACGTCACCGATCATATACTCGGGCTCTGCGGGAACGTAGCTGTAGCAGCAGAACATCCACGCATCATCACGCGTTCCGCCGACCCATCCTTCAGCACCGTACCAATCAAAATTCTCGCCTACCTTCCGGAGCATCTCAATAAGGTCTGCAGTAAGAGGATAAAGTCTTGTTGCGCTGTCTGCATTATCCGCATATACGGTGAATGCCTCAGTATAGTTGATCACGGTCTGGGCCTTTCCGTCTTCACCGTAGATCACGTACTTGAGCTGACCGTAGCTGTTTGCAGCCTCAAGAGACATTTTGGAGTTGGAAAGCTCACAAAGAAGGATAGGACCGTCTGCCGCGTTGAGGTGATAGTATCCGTCATCACCGAGAACTGCTGTATCGACTGTACTGTTTAGGGTATTAACAGGGGTAAGATCATCATAGGTGCCTTCGAACAAGTAAGGTACAACCTCTGCTGTATTCTCATATACAACGGTCTCAGGTCCTGTATATGCCGCGCCCTCAAGAGACACCTTGATATTTACGTTATCGCTGTCGGAGATAACTGCAAGCCAGATCTCCTGACCGACACCTGTGCATTCCCAATTGACTGTGCTCTCTGTTACGGTATCGGCAGAGGGCTCAAGGGTTATCCACATAGCGTTATAGCTGACGATCTGGCAAAGTCCGCCGTCTACGCTAAAGGAATACTTACCCGTTTCTGCAGGTGCATAGGTAAATATCGTATAGTCAAAATCGGGAACGAGGGCATATTCAGCCTCTCCGTCTGCAAGGTATACGTCTACCTGAGCGTAATTACCCTCAGAATAAATGATATTTCCAAGCTCTGCAGCGCTTGTGCATACGGGCGCGCAAAGAAGCACAAGAGCCACTGTCAGGGCAAGGAGTTTTTTGCAAAAATTCTTCATTTTGTTTCCTTTCGCTGCCGCTTATATTTAGCGACACTTTATTTTGATAAATTATTTTATCACACACCTTCAATATTTTCAAGGCATTTGACAGATTTTATTTCTTTCTAAATGCTATTTGTTTTGTCTCTTACTTGACAAAGTTTACGGAAAGTAATACAATTATTGTGTATAAATATGTATTGAAAGGCTTAGGTTTAACAATGGCAGAATTCAAGGGTGGAATAGGTGTTGAGATAGATCACATATTCCCCGTTATCAAAAAATGGCTTTACTCCGAAAAGGAGATATTCCTTCGCGAGATCGTTTCAAACGCATCTGATGCTGTTACAAAGCTGAGAAGACTTATCTCTCTCGGCGAGGAAGCTGCACGTGATATTCCCGATGAGGGATTTCGTATCGATGTCACTCTCGACCGCGACGAAAAAACACTCACAGTTACAGACAACGGTATCGGTATGACCCGCGAGGAGGTTGAAAAGTATATCTGTCAGATCGCCCTCTCAGGCGCTCTTGACTTTATTGAAAAATACGAGGGTGACGACAGCCAGAAGAACGGCATTATCGGTCACTTCGGTCTCGGATTTTACTCTGCATTTATGGTTGCAGATACCGTTGACGTTCTCACACGCTCCTACACCGGTGCTCCCGCAGTAAAGTGGACCTGTGACGAGGCAGGCTCATATACTATCACCGAGGATTGCGATGAAGCTCCCGAGAGAGGTACGAGCATCGTTATGCATCTTTCCGGCGAGGGTGAGGAATATCTCAACAGTGCCGAGGTCAGAAGGATTCTTGACAAGTACTGTGCATTTATGCCCTGCGATATCTATTTTGACGACAGATCTGAAAAGGCTGAGGACTTCGTTCCCTCTCCCATTAACGATACAACGCCCCTGTGGCTCAGAAATCCCTCCGAATGTACGGACGAGGATTACAAGAGCTTCTACCGCAAGGTATTCAACGATTACAAGGAGCCCCTTTTCTGGATCCACATTAAGGCTGACTACCCTCTCAACTTCCGCGGTATTCTTTACTTCCCCAAGATCAACACGGAATTCGAGAGCCTTGAGGGTCAGGTAAAGCTCTACTACAATCAGGTATTCGTTGCAGATAACATTAAGGAAGTTATCCCCGAATATCTCCTTATGCTCAAGGGTGTTCTTGACTGCCCTGAGCTTCCCCTTAACGTTTCCCGTTCCTATCTCCAGAACAACGGCTACGTTACAAAAATATCCAACCACATCACAAAGAAGGTAGCTGACAAGCTTTCCTCCATGTTCAATCTTGACCGCGAGGGCTATGAGAAGCAGTGGAATGATATAAAGACCTTTGTTGAGTACGGCTGTCTCAGAGACGAAAAGTTCTACAATAAGGTATCCTCTGCCATTATTTTTGAAAAATGCGGCGGCGGATTCACCACACTCCCCGAGTATCTTGAAGGTGCAAAGGACAAGCACGAAAACAAGGTATATTACGCCCAGAACAAGGTCAGCCAGGCGGGTTATATCTCTATGTTCGAAAAGGAGGGCATGGACGTTATCCTCCTTCCCCACGTTATTGACACTCAGTTCGCTCAGCTTCTTGAAGCTAAGAACGAGGGAGTTCAGTTCTTGAGAGTTGACTCAGAGCTTTCTGACGCCATGAAGAGCGAGGGCGGCGAGGAGATAGCATCTGTTCTTGACATTTTCAAAAAGATCGTTCCCGAAAACACAGAGATCAAGTTTGAAGCCTTGAAGGACACCACACTTCCCGCACTTCTTAACGTTTCCGAGGATTCCCGCAGAATGGAGGATCTTATGAGAATGTACTCGGGAATGGGCAATGAAATGCCCGTAATGCCTGCAAGCACTACTCTTATCCTTAACTCTGCCTGCCCTGCAATAAAGGCTCTTTCTGACAAGGACGAGGAGTGCGCCACACTTCTTGCAAAGCAGATATACGGTCTTTGCACTTTGACTCAGGGCAGAATGACTGCTGATTCCCTCAAGGAATTCTTAAGCGACAGCTACAAAATTCTCTCGATGATATGACAGACAGTATCCGCGTTATAAGAAAAAACACGGACAGTATAAAAAAGCATGAGGGCGACCTTGCAATTATCAGGGACGCTGAAATAGGAGAGCTTGCGCGTATTACAAAAAGCTCTGTCTCTCCTGAAAAAGCTTACGCACTGTACAAGGATTCAATGGGAGAGGATCCTCTCTCTGCAGGAATGCTCAGGTATTGCAGTCTGATCGCAGGAGACGGTACGCCACCTACACAAAGAAAGGATACATGCCGAGTTGCCTGCGTTAAGAATCCGCTTTCCCTGAAAGCGCTCACTGAGCTTACCCGCGGCTTTTCGGGAGTTACCCTTTCGGAGAAATCTGATTTCCGCGCTCTTTGCGAGGAGGTGGCTCAGGATCTCTCCGATTACTGCATCCTCCCCTACTGCTCCTCTCTTGACGGATATTATCCTACGTTTCAGAAGCTTGTCCGCTCATATGAGCTGAAGATCAATGCACGTATATGTCTTTCCCGACCTGACAGCGACGAGGAGATACTTTTCGCTCTGCTTTCAAAAAACGTTGAGATCGCACAGGGGGCAAATATCGTATCTTTTTCATTCGTTCAGTCAAAAAAAGATACCTTAGCACGTCTTTTAGCGGCACTTTCTTCCATGCAGATCGAAATACTGGGCACAAACAGCGCTCCTCTTGAATATAATATGTACAAGCTTTCATTTACAGTTGAGGCTGATGTGGGTGATTTTCCCCTCTCTGCTCTTTTCTTCTTTTTGGATGCTACTCTCCCGGGCCACACGGTCCTCGGAGTGTATCAATAAACATAATAATAATTTTACCGAAAGGATCTGATAACATGAACAATTTCAAAACACAGCTCGATCGCTGGCTCGCTTCCGACAAGGTTGACGATGCTACAAAGGCACTTCTCTCCGCTTACTCCGACGAGGAAGCCGCAGTTGCCATGAACGGCTATATGTCCTTTGGTACCGCAGGTCTTCGCGCAAAAATGGGCGCAGGTACTGCTCTTATGAACACTTACACCGTAGCTCACGCAACCGCAGGTCTTGCAATGCTCATCAAGTCCCTTGGCGATGAGGCAGTAGCTCGCGGCGTTGCTATCGCTTACGACTCAAGAAACAACTCCGAGATCTTCTCAAAAAGATGCGCTGAGGTACTCTCCGCGTTCGGAATTAAGGTATATCTCTATCCCGCTCTTCGTCCCACACCCTGCCTTTCCTTTGCGCTCCGCGAGCTTGGCTGCATTGCAGGTATCAACATCACAGCTTCCCATAACCCCAAGGAGTACAACGGCTACAAGGCTTACTGGGAGGACGGCGCTCAGATCGCTCCCGAGCAGGCTGACGTTATCTGCAAATACATTGCCGACATCGACATTCTTGACGGTGTTCCAGCATCAAGTGAAGCCAAGCCTGAGCTTATCGAAATGATCGGTGAGAATATCGACAAGAGATACATTGAAGAGGTACTTGCACAGAGAGTTAATCCTGATGCAATCAGCGCTGTTGCAGACAACTTCAACATCGTTTACACTCCCCTTCACGGCGCAGGTATCACTATGGTTCCCGAGGTTCTCCGTGCTGCAGGTGTTAAGAATCTTGCCATCGTTTCCGAGCAGGAAAAGCCTGACGGTGAGTTCCCCACACTCCGCTTCCCCAACCCCGAGTTTCCCGAGGCCTTTGAGATCGGCAGAAAGATAGCTGACGAGATCGGAAGCGAGCTTATCGTTGCTACTGACCCCGATGCTGACCGCGTTGGCGTTATGGCAAAGGACAAGACAGGTACATTCCGCTGCATCAACGGTAACCAGATGGGCTCTCTCCTTCTTGACTACATCATCACAGCTTACAAGGAAACAGGCACTATGCCCGCTGAGCCTTATGCTGTTAAGTCCATCGTTTCCACAGCTATGGCAGAAAAGATCTGTACTGAAAACGGCGTTGTTATGCACGACGTTCTTACAGGCTTTAAGTTTATCGGTGAGGTTATCAAGAATCACCTTGCTGAGGGACGCGGCACGTTCCTTCTCGGCTTTGAGGAAAGCTACGGCTACCTTAAGGGTACATATGCGCGCGACAAGGACGCTGTTGTTGCTTCTCTCCTTATCTGCGAGATGGCAGCATTCTACAAGGCTAAGAACATGACTCTCTGCGATGCTCTTGACGAGCTCTTCGAGCGTTACGGCTACTACCTTGAAAAGACTGAGAGCTTCTACTTCGATACTCCCGACGGAAATGAGAGAATGGCGGCAGTTACTCAGGGTCTTCGCGACAACGTTCCCACAGGGATCGCAGGCAAGGCTGTTAAGATCATCCGCGACTACAAGACAGGAAAGATCACAAACGTTGAAACAGGTGACGTTACAGAGACAGGTCTTCCCTCCTCTGATATCCTTTACTACGTTTGCGACGGCTGCATCACTGTAGTTCGCCCCTCCGGTACTGAGCCTAAGCTCAAGATGTACTTTATGGCTAACGGCAAGACCCTTGATGAGGCTCAGGCTAACATTCAGGCAGCTGTCAGCGCAATGAAGTCTTCTATCGGAATGTAACTCTTGCATTTTATTTATAACTGTGTTAAAATAGTAAATACAGTTTACCATCACGAATGAGGGCTGTGCCCTCATTCGTGATAAGATAATTTATCCTTTTTTCTTTGTTTTCGAAATCGAGGATAAAGAAAAGAGAATAAAGAAAAAATAAAGGAACGGTCAGAATTATGGCAAACAAAAATGCGCCCCTTTTTAAAAAAGCTTTCAAGGGCTACGACAGAGACGACGTTAACGCATACATCCTTTCCCTTAACAAGATCCTTGAGGAAAATAAGCTCTCCTACGATAAGGCTCTCCGCGAATGTAATACACGCGCCGAGGCTGATTATCAGAAGATTTGCGAGCTCACAGAAGCTCTTGCACACCTTGACGCTATAAAGCGCGAGAATGAGGAAAACGCTTCTCTTATCGCTTCACTCAAAAAAGAGCTTGAGGAAAAGGATGCAAGGATCGCAGAACTCTCCGAAAGCGTTGCTACCCTTTCAGAAACAAACAAGGTACAGTCCAGCGCAAATGAGGATGATCGCACAAAGGCTGAGTACTACGACAATCTTTGCGCAAAGGCCGGTGAGATCCTCGTTATTGCCAGCGGTACTGCTGAAAGCATTCTTAACCGTGCAAACGAAGAGGCATGCAAGATAGTTGGCGAAGCTAACGACAAGAAGGATCTTATGCTTAAGAAGTTCTCAAACTCCGTTGAGGATGCGGCTGAGGATATCAATTCCTACATACGTACTGCTGTCAGCGATTGCATCGCGAAGATCAACAAGAGCGTTAACGAGATCAAAGAATCCTCGGGAAATGCTGAGAAAAAGCCTGCTCACAGATTTATAAATGGCAATTGAGATACACACAAGCACTCTGAGACTGCTGGCTCCCACCCTTCGTGCCGGAGATCTGATTTATCTCTCAGGCACGGTATACACCGCCCGCGACGCGGCTCACAAGAGGATTTTCTCTCTTATTGATGAAGGAAAAGAGCTGCCCTTTGAAATAAAGGACAGCCTAATATACTATGCAGGCCCCACTCCTGCAAGAAGCGGTATGGTTATCGGCTCCTGCGGTCCCACAACAGCCTCAAGAATGGATCCCTATGCGCCGCGGCTTCTCGATATGGGTCTTCTTGCCATGATCGGAAAGGGTGAGCGGAGCGAAGAGGTCAGACGTGCCGTTATCAGAAACTCTGCCTTATATCTTTGCGCAGTTGGCGGTGCAGGTGCACTTAGCTCAAAATGTATTACCTCCTGCGAGGTCATTGCATTTGATGATCTGGGATGCGAAAGCATCAAAAGACTCACATTCTCCCGTTTTCCCCTTTACGTTGGTATTGATACGGAGGGAAACAGTATTTTTAAACGATGAAAACCGAAAAGAATATTTACACAGACATTGGACGGCGAATCAGAGAACGCAGAAAGAAATTGGGACTTACCCAGACTCAGCTATCCGGCGAATATATGACCCGAAATATGCTGAGCCGTATTGAAACCGGAGATGCCCATCCTTCTCTTGACACGCTTCTCTATATCGCTCAAAAGCTGAAGATGCCGCCCTCCTTCTTCCTTTGCCGTGATGCGCTGGAGGAGGCGGAATATACAAAGGCCGTAAAGGTCAAGGAAGCAAGGAGATCTCTCGGAATGGGTCAGTACAAAAAATGTATCGACACATGCTCAGAGCTCCCCGCCGAGGACGACGAGATCGCGGCTCTGAAAGCAGCATCTGAGGTCATGCTTGCCCTCTCGTTCTTTGACAAGGGTGAGCTCAAGGAAGCGCATGTGCATCTTGAGCGCGCCTCGGGAGCTATGCACTCCACCGTATATCTTTACAGTGAGATGCTCTCTCAGATAAAGCTTATATCTACACTTGCACAATCTCTTGCAAAGGGGGCGCCTCCCTCTCCGAAGGATATCCCCCCGTCCGTTCCCATATTTTTCACAAAGGACAGATATCTTTATATTTTGGCACTTTCCCTTCGCGAGGGCGGAAACGCACTTTGTGAAGCGATATCCGATGACAGCCCATACAAGGCGCATCTTTTAGCCCGCGCGCTGATGGAAAAAGGCGAATACATTGAAGCTTCACAGATACTTGACGGAGTATTCAACAGTGCTCCTGAGTGCTTTTCTGCTTATTTTTCGCTTCTTGACCTTGAAAAATGCTGCAGCGAGGCTGAGGATTACAAAACAGCTTACCGTCTTGCTGAGATCAGAGCTGAGCTTCACGACAGGTATAATGCTTAAATTAATTGCTTGAAACGTAAAACACCCTGCAAAATCGGTTTTGCAGGGTGTTTTTATGTCTTTAAGAAAGAACGGTATAATCAAAATCGGTGTAAGTGCCCTCGGTTCTGATCTCAATTGCGAGCTTTCCCTTACCTTTGGTAAGAACGGAGGGGATATGGAAATCGCTGTCGGTAAACACAAAATGAGTATTGATATTACAGCAATTCCAGATGCCTGCATATTCTCCGTCAACATAGACCTTTGCGTTTGCATTGGATACGGACTGATCGTAAAGACGGCGAAGGATAACTCCGCAGTTATCACTCTTTACCGCTACCGTAAAGCTTACGCTTCCCTTCTCTGTCTTATATCCGGTTTCCAGGAGGACGGGGGCTCTCATATCGCTTTCAAGCTTTCCCTCAAGGGTATACTCCGCACCGTCTGCCTTATAGCTATGAGCAAGTCTTGACTGCTCACTTGAAAGCTTAATATAGTCGCTGACAGTATACGCGGGCTCTTCCTTTCTGTAGGAGAAGCAGGTGGTTGTATAATCGGAGAAGTTCTGGCATACTGCGCCGTGCTGAACACGGAGCTTGATTCCCGCATCAAAGGCGATGGGCATATCAAGATAGTATCTGTAATACATAATGGGGTGGAATGCGCTGTCTACGAGGTCACCGCCCGCCTCAATATATACGTCGTTTACGCATCCTGCGCAGGGGGAATCAAACTTCATATTGGGCCAGTAGCATCCAAGATATATATCCTCAGTGCCCGTTCCGTTAATACGTGGAGAGCGTTCACCGTTGATATAAAAATGCTCGTTACCCTCGCAGTATCCGCCGCCGACACCGCCGCAGCAGCTCTGCACAAGACCTACAACGTGGCCGCGGCCTGCAAATTCACCGATATCCCAATCAGAGAACAGAACTGTGGGGCCTGCCTTATGGTCAGCATAAAGATGACCGACCTCGTTTCTGTCATAGTTATTCTCCTCGATCACGATACCGAATTCGATATCGTAAACGTCCTTTGTAAGGTTGATAACGCCGATGTATGCGTGCTCAAAGAAGGGCATGGGGAGATAGCAGGAGGTGGTAACGTATCCGTCCTCGATCTTTGAGGAGACTGCATAGGAATTGATATTTTCCCATCTTACGGGCTGTGCGAAAAGATCGGGAACGGGACAGGCTATCTGAGGAACACGGGCATTGTCCCAGCAGATATAGAACATAAGCTTTGTAAGGTCAAGATCGGCGGGAACGCGGAGGGTCATTTCCGTAATTACGCCGCTTTCCTTAAGATGATAAAAATCATTATAGTGCTTTGCGATAGTATACTTTTTAAGCTCTGCCTTGGGTATTCTTTCTGTGCTGAAGGCCTTTTCAAACACGTCGCGGTTTCCCTTCTCGCACACCTTGCCGTCAGTGTAGCTTTCGTACATTATATGGTAATAGCACTTTGACTTTTCCTCGCCGCGGACTACGATCTTCAAACCGTTTTCATAGGGGATCTGAATAAAGCAGTTGCCGCATCGGCAGTCTGCAAGCTCCCAATGTCCGCGCTCCTCAAAGGTATTGCCGATGCCTGAAAGCTCTGCGCACTCGCCGTTGAAAAAGCCAAAGAGAGAGGATGTATAGCGGGGTGTTTCTTCACCGCCGAAATAAAAATCCATATACGCTTCCTTTGAAGGAACTGCCATCCAGATGCTCTTTATGCATCCGCATCCGGGATCGTCAAAGATGACGGATGTGGTCTCGTCAATATCGTAAAGGTAATTTCCCCAGTCCTGATTCTCATACCGTCTGTCGTAGCTTGACACCTGCAGTGTTCTGCGTCCGGATGTGAGAACGGGAAGATTTGAAAGGTCAAAATATTCGTACATAATAATCTCCATTCCACCGCTGTATGCGGTAAAACTTTAAAAAAATCACTATTTAGATAGTACCTTATATTGCCTTTGGTGTCAAGAGATTTTCATGATATTACCGTTATGATATATTTACATATATTAATCAATTCTTAATGTTTTACCATCTTTCAAATTAAGGAAATCAGGCGTATAATATAGGCAGAAAAGAAAAGGAGCTCATTATGTACAACATTCTTATTTGTGACGATGACCGTGATATCGTCAATGCTTTGAAAATATATCTGCAGGATCCCTCTTACACGCTTTTCGAGGCCTTTGACGGTCTTGAGGCATTGGAGGTCATAGGACGGGAGGACATTCATCTCGTTCTTATGGATATTATGATGCCCTGCCTTGACGGAATATCTGCAATGGTGAAGCTACGGAGGACAAGCAACGTTCCCGTTATTCTCATTACTGCAAAAAGTGAGGATTCAGACGTGATACTGGGCCTTGAGGTTGGTGCTGACGACTACATAACAAAGCCCTTTAATCCCGCCGAGGTGACGGCAAGAGTTCGCTCCTGCCTTCGCAGGTACCTACAGCTTGGGTCGGCAAGGATCAGTCCCGAGATCATCACAGTCGGAGGTATTGAGCTTTGCGACAGCAAAAAAAGCGTGACTGTTGACGGAGATGCGGTTTCTCTTACTCCCACGGAATACGATATTCTGAAATTTCTGATGGAAAACTGCAACAGGGTATTCTCTCCGAAGGAGATCTACAGAAAGATATGGAACGAGGACCCCTTATCTGCTGACAACACCGTTGCAGTTCACATCCGCCACATAAGAGAAAAAATTGAGATCGACCCTGCAAATCCCAGATATCTGAAGGCTGTGTGGGGGCACGGGTATATGATGCAGGGATAGTATTATGAAAAATCACGACCCTTACGGGATCGCCGTATGCTGCGTTCTAAGATCTGTCAGCATACTCGCTTCCCTCTTATGTATTATTCTTATTCTATCAGTTTCCATAACGGTATGACGAAAGGAGCAAAAAATGAAACACTGGTACAGAACTCTCCCTGCAAAGATCATTTGCTTTATTCTTTCAATTGTTTTTCTTGCTGTCAGCGCGGCGGGCGTTGCCGCTGCAGTATTCTTTATCGGCGCTGAGCTTTATACTATTCCCGAAAAATATGCTGTGGATTCTCTTCAGGAGGATATGCTGAGAAGTGAATCAAACAACCTTCTTTGGGACTGCATTTACATGACACAGCACAAGGACGCAGAGCTTTACCACGATTACGACTATTCGCCCGATATAACAAACGTGCGCTACCGTGTGCTTGATGAATCCGGCAAGGTGATCGGAAAGAATTCAGACACAAATGAGTTTGACCACAGCTACAAATACGTGGTATATACAGACTCCGAAGGAGACATTTCTTTTGAGTACGAATACTATTACGACGGAAATCCCGAGGCTGAGGGCGCAAAGGTCTACACCATTGAAATGACCCTTGAAAAGGGGCTTCCCGTTCGCGACGATTATTCATTTTTCACACATCTCATAGGACTTGCATATTCTCTGCTTTACTGGGTATATCCCATTACACTCACCGCCCTTGCCTTGAGCATTGCCTGCTTTATAATACTTATGTGTGCATCGGGAAAGCGCCCCGATGATGACGGGATATATCCCGGCCCTCTCCACAAGATCCCCATTGATCTTTTAATTTCAATTCTTGTTTTCGTCTGGATTTTACTGTTTTTCCTCGTTTGGGATACGTGGTACACCGGAGAAGCTCTTTGTTACGTTCTCACGGTGATCCTTTCCCTTCTCGGAGTTAATGCCCTTTTCGGTATCTTTATGAGCATTGCAGTAAGGATCAAGACGAGAACGCTACTCAGCAATACTCTTGTATGGATTCTGATAAAGCTTATATGGAAGCTCTTTCGGGCTATCGGGAAAGGTATTCTTACACTTATTCACTACATTCCTTTTATATGGAGAAGCTTCTTACTGATAACGGCAAATTTCATCTTCGATTTTATTTTACTGATCGTGGCAGATTCAGATCCTGAAGTGGCGCTGGCCTGGTGGGTACTGAAAGCTTTCCTTATTCTACCCGTCATTGTCTACACCGTCATCATGCTGAGAAAGCTTGAAAAGGGCGGAAAAGCAATTTCTGACGGAGACACGTCGTACCGCATAAACACAAAGGGAATGCTCTTTGACTTTAAGCGCCACGGCGAGAATCTTAACAGCATTTCCGAGGGAATGGGCAAGGCCGTTGAAAAGCAGTTAAAAAGTGAGAGAATGAAAACTGAGCTTATCACAAACGTTTCTCACGATATAAAGACTCCTATCACCTCTATAATCAACTATGCGGGTCTTATTTTCGATGAGCCCTGCGATTGCGAAAATCACAGGGAGTATTCCGTGGTGCTTATGAAAAAGGCAGACAGTCTTAAACGCCTCCTTAACGATCTTGTTGAGGTCTCAAAGGCATCTACGGGAAATATGGACGTGGAGCTCTCTGAGTGCGACGCTTCCGTTCTTCTTACTCAGCTTTGCGGAGAGTTTGAGGATAAATGCAATATCGAATCCTTGGAGCTCATAACTCAGCAACCGGCAACGGCTCTTCTCTTCAAAGCGGATTCCAGAAGGATATGGCGAGTTTTTGAAAATCTTTTAAATAACGCCTGCAAGTATTCCCTGCCCGGCTCACGTGTTTATATGAGCGTTGAGGAGCGTATGGGGGACGTAGTCTTCATTATTCGCAATACCTCCAAGGCGCCTCTGAATATTTCAGCAGACGAGTTGACTGCAAGATTTGTGAGAGGTGACTCCTCACGATCCACAGAAGGCAGCGGTCTCGGTCTTTCCATTGCAAAGAGCCTGACAGAGCTTCAGGGCGGTACTATGGACATCTCAATCGACGGTGATCTCTTTAAGGTGACTATTAGTTTTCCGAAAGCATAAATAATATACAAAAGGGCTGTTGCATATGTAACAGCTCTTTTTCTACAAATTAAACAAACAGATAAAATCGAATATAAAGCATGTACAAACCTCAGAGCCTCCATCTATCAAGTCTACGCTCTCACACATATGATCGGTGTTCTTTCTCTTGCCGCCATCGAAAACCTTGACAAGCTGACTGGCAACCATTACAATATGAATTGATGGTATTTTATCCTAAAAGAATCTGCTATACACATAAATCAACTAAGGAGGATACATGCATTTTTTTACAAAGATATCAGAAATACAGAAAGCATATTTAAATGATTATTGCCAAAAAAAGAACAACACTGTTTTTTACGGATTGCATCCGGATTTAAATTTGTTTGCAAGACACACTTTGTTTGCTCCTCTCACTGATGAACTTATACAAGAACATCTGGTAAAACCATATAAGAATACCTTTCCTGAACAATATATTGAGTTTCTAAAACATACCAATGGTATGTCCCTTTTTGGTGTAAGGTTATACAAGGGAAAAAAGTTCTATTATGCACCAAGAATGCTTCAAGTATATGGATTGCCTTTAAGGAAAATATTGGAGGCTCCATACAATATGGTGGATCAACCTGAACCTTATGATTTGCGTGTAGAAGATTTAGACAGACACGATGACATCCCAAATAGTTGGCTAAAGTGCGGATCATACATAAAAGACGGCGATTTCGATACTTCTTTTGATCTTTTCATTGATACTGAATCATGTCATGTTCATTCATGCAAACGGAAAGATAATAAAATTATAGATGAATGGTCAGATCTTGATAATTGTTTTTGCTGTCTGTTTGATATGCTGAAGAATACAAAGGAAGAATATAACTTAACTAAATAGGAAAACACGCGCAGGACGTTCTATAAATCAACTATATAAAATCGGCTGTTGCCAATTGCAACAGCCGATTTTTGTTTTACTTCTTATTCTCGTAGTTCTGTTCGTTCTTCTTATTCTGATTCTGGTTCTGCTGGTTCTTGTTCTGATTCTGCTGATTCTGGTTCTTGTTCTGATTCTGCTGATTCTGGTTCTTGTTCTGATTCTGATTCATTTCTATAATCTTTGACCATCGGTCGGGAGCGCGGCAGATGGATTTACGCTTTTGCGTTTTGCCGTTGCCCCTTGGGGTACGCTATTATTATTCCCTTAATTTCGGGCTTTATTCACCGATCATACAGCTTACCTTATAAAGCATATCTGCGCACTCTTCCTTTGTAAGCTCACCTGTAAGACCTTCATCTGAGCACACACCAAGCTCATACATTGCGCAAACAGCCGCCTCTGCCCAATCGGGAGCGCTGTCAACGCCCTTTACGGTACCTGCCTTATAGCCGATAATATTATTGAGCATTACTGCAGCCTCGGCCTTTGTTATTGCCTTTGCGGGAGAAAACACTGTCTTTTCCCCATCCTTCACGCCGTTAATTATTCCAAGCTTTGATGCGCTGTAAACATATCCCTTATACTTTTCGGAAATGCTCTCATCATCGTCAAATCCGCTGTTTGATACCTTGGGAATGTTATCGGCTCCAAAAACATTCATACAGGTGACAAGAAAATCAAGTCGGGACACCTGACTCTCAGGAGAAAAATACATTTCATCCTTATCCTCAATGCAGGACATATAGCCTTTATCTGTCATTACAAGAGCCGCAGTAACTGTACCGTCAGGCTCTATATCTGAAAAGACAGCCTTTGCAGGATTTTCTCTGATATTCACGGTGATCTTTCCCGTTTTTGAGTATTCGCCCTGAGAATCCTTTACCCTGTAGGTAAAGCAGTCCTCTGCCACTCTGCTTCCTGCCTGATAGCAATACTCTCCCGTTTCACTGTTAAAGGTGAGCTCACCGGACACAGGATAATCCATTACCTCATATTTGAGGTTATCTGAATCTGCATCGTATGCTGCCATATCACCTTCAACCGAGGTGTTTGCAAAAACATTGAACTGCTGTGATTTGACGGAGGTAGGAGCGGTGTTTACTTTATCTGCATACTTCAAGTTACAGGTCATGCTATAGCTACCGTCAAATACGAAATCAAAGCTTGCGCTTTCAGCTCCCTCTTCGGGCTCAAAGCTGAGCTTTGAAATATTTGCCCGTGAGACCACCTGACCTGTAGTCGCCGCCACGTCACCGAACAGAAGCACTCCTGTTTTTTCTTCGGGTAAGCTTGAGATCTTAATTTTTTCCCAATCCTCACTTCCCGCGCACTCTGAAAACTGCTCAGGTGAAAACTGCACGGTCTCGCCTTTGATGGCGCTTACCGTCATATCGTATTCCTTTGCAATAACGTCAAGTCCCGGGGAAAGAACCGCTGCTCCTACAGCTGTTGATAAGAGTATCACCGAAAGGGTGATAAGCAAGGTAATTAAAGCTTTTTTCATTTTTACTTTTCCTTTCTTTATGTTGCATTATATTTTTTGCCAAAACCTATAACGATATAAGCAATAATGTACTTTTTATAAAAATATTCACTAAAATTTAATAATATTTGTCGTTCATATATTGATTTTGTGTAAAAACTCGTGTATAATTTATTAGAATAGTTGTATAGAAAGAGGAACTGTAATGCTTGATATTAAAATCACAGCTGCATCCAGCAAAAAAGAAAAGCCCTCAGACAACGTTCTCGGCTTCGGCCGCTATTTTACCGACCATATGTTCGTTATGGACTACACTATCGGTGAAGGTTGGCACGATGCCAGAATAGTTCCCTACGGCCCCATCGCACTTGACCCCTCAGCAATGGTTTTCCACTATGCTCAGGAGCTCTTTGAAGGTCTCAAGGCATACAGATGTGCAGACGGTCACATCCAGCTTTTCCGCCCTGACAAGAACATTGAGCGTATGAATAATACATGCCGCAGAATGTGCGTTCCCGAAATTCCTATGGAAGATGCTCTGCAGGCGATCAAAACTCTCGTAGAATATGAAAAGGATTGGGTTCCCCACTCTGAAGGAACCAGCCTTTACATACGCCCCTTCATTATCGCAACCGAGCCTCAGCTCGGAGTTCATCCCTCAAAGACCTACAAGTTTATCATTATCCTTTCTCCCGTAGGCTCCTACTATGCAGGCGGACTTAATCCTGTCAAGATCATGATAGAGAGAAAGTACGTTCGCTGCGTTAAGGGCGGCACGGGCGAAGCTAAGGTCGGCGGAAACTACGCCGCAAGCCTTCTCGGCCAGAAAGAGGCTGAGGAAAAGGGTTACGCTCAGGTTCTCTGGCTTGACGGTATCGAAAGAAAGTATATCGACGAAGTTGGCGCTATGAACGTTTTCTTCGTTATTGACGGCAAGGTTATTACTCCTTCTCTTGCAGACGGCAACATCCTTCCCGGTGTTACACGCCGCTCCTGCATTGAGCTTCTTAAGAAGTGGGGCTACACCGTTGAAGAGAGAAAGCTCTCTATCGACGAGGTTATCGAGGCCCACAAGAACGGCAAGCTTACTGAGTCCTTCGGTACGGGTACTGCCGCTGTTATCTCCCCTGTTGGTGAGTATAACGACGACGGTTTCGTGATGACCATAAATAACGGCGAGATAGGTCCTATCTCACAGAAGCTTTATGATGAGCTTACCGCTATGCAGTGGGGCAAGACCGAGGACGATATGGGCTGGATAGTCCGTGTTGACTGAAATACTATTTGTTAAAATTTTATAACGGAGTGTAAAGTATGGAAACCAAACGCAATCAGAAGTATTTTGCTTCTAAAGGAATCAATGTGATCCTCATCATCGGTCTCGTTATCTGCCTCGTTGGTATCGTTCTTCTCTTCGAGCAGAACACCCGCCCCTTCGGTCTCGTTATCCTTCTCGTTGGTAGTGCCGTTGCAGTCTTCGGTTCCGGCGCAAAGTCCGGCGAAGCCGAGATCGACAACCAGATCCACAGCATCGTCAAGGATCTCCCCGAGCAGGCTCAGATCAAGCATGAGGTTTACGAGCGCCACTTCCTCAAGATCATCAACCCTGTTCTCCTCAAGGGATTTGATTATTCCACTGAGGATCTCCTCTGCAAGAAGGGTCCTGACCACAAGTTCAGAACTCAGGCTTACAACGCAGCTCAGCTTTACTTCACCAAGGAAAAGATCTACATCTACGGCAAGCACATTTGTCTTGTAGATGACTCCGAGGAGCAGAACTACGAGATCTCAAACGTTGTTACTTACGAGCAGGTTGACAAGGCATACGTTGAAGCAACCTCTGTAAAAGCAGCAGGTAGAGAGATTAAGGTATTTTACTTCGTTCTTAAGCTTAAGGACGGCACTGATGCGCTCCGCTTCTCCGTTGACTACGGTGCTGACGTTGACAAGGCTTGCGACGACATCAACCACGCTACTGAAAAGATGACTATCTACGCAAGAGAGCGTGCTGCTGATAAGGCTGCTAAGCGTGCATTCCTCCGTGAGCAGGATGCAAAGAAGGCTGCTGCCGCTAACGCATAATTACGAAAGATCGAAACCCTTGCCGTATGGCAAGGGTTTTTTCTTTAAAATCTTATTTATCGTTGAAAAAATCTGCTGCAAATGCTATAATGGAAAAAAAGTCGGAGGGTCATATGGATTATTCACTTACAATACTGACTCCTTTATATAACAGAAAAGAATATCTTCCCCGTTTGTTTGACTGTCTGAAATCACAGAACAGGACGGATATTCAATGGTTGGTTATTGACGACGGAAGTCTTGAGCGCTCGGACAGTGAATTTGAGGACTTTAAAAGCAAAGCTGAATTTCTGATCGAATACTATTACAAAGAAAACGGCGGCAAGCATACTGCACTTAATTTCTCTCATCCTTATATCAAGGCTGACTGGGTTCTGATACTTGACAGTGATGATGCTCTCACTTCTGACGCAGTTGACACTGTAACTTCTTACGTCAAGAAATACTCCTCAAGAAACGATATTGGAATACTCAGCTTTCAGCGCGGCACTGATACAGGTACTCCTTTTGTAGTTTTCGAAAAAGATGAAGTTATTTCCGATCATATCAAGTTCCGAATAAATGAGGGGCGTGACGGCGATTGCTGCGAGGTGCTTAGAACCTCCGTACTACGGGAATTTCCCTTTCCCGTATTTGCGGGCGAACGCTATATGAACGAATCTCACCTTTGGATAGGAAGTGCCGACAAATACAAAACAGTTTATATTCCCAAAATAGTATACATATGTGAATACGTTGACGGCGGCCTTACAAAATCAGGACGAAAATTCTGGCGTACCTGTCCTCTTGGCGGTATTCACAGTCAGATAGTGGGTCTTAATCCAAGATGCTCCTTAAAATACCGTATCAAAAGAGCTCTGCTTATTCATTACTACGGACGTATAGCAAAGAAAAGAATTAAAGATATCTGTCGTGAAAGCGGTCATCCCATTTTTGTATGGCTGTTTACACTTCCAGGACTTTTACTTCATTACATGTGGGAAAAAAAGTACAAATAGAAAAAAGCACCTTGCGAAGTTGTTTTTCGCAGGGTGCTTTTTACGCCATCATTCCTTTGTTTCAAATAGTCCTAATTTGCTGTATATTTCACTTCTGCGATCGCTTCCTTTGAACGAACCGATAAAGTCAGGCACATTCCTTTTTCCAACCAAAAGCAAAATAAAGAACCTCAAAACGAAATATATCCACCCAACAGGATATAGAAAAGTTATCTTTCTTACAATAGGCCAGTGCCCTACCACGATTTTATTTAACGATTCAAACATTCTCACTATTTTGGATTTGTTTTTTCCGTCACGGCCTGCAACAGTTATCGTAAGGCTTTCGTATTTGCGACTTCCTTGCTTTCTTCCAAAATTTCCGCCAAGCATAATATCCTCAGCAATTGCCTCTACAGTATCATCCGAAATCTCTATTTCTCCCATCCATCTCTGTTCAGGCATCAAGATAAGCTTTGCCGCAACAATGCTCATAATGACCGCAAATCGCCAAAGACCTACGCTACTCAACTTATCCTTGAAAAGCTCTGAAAATTCATTATTTTTAAAGGAGTTCACAAAAACTGCCCAATCACAGAGATGGCGGAGTCCTATTCCCTCTATTGTCATATGATGTTGCATATGGAGTATCATCACAAGTCCATGATGAAAAGCATCAGGATTATTATAAGTCACGTATTCCTCTGTAGTTTCAGAGGCTGTTTCTATAATGTCTGTGCAATACCCGCGTATCAATTCTCCTACGTCACCTTTTGGTATTCCTGCAATTTCAAAATGCAGCTCCAAATGCATTCCTTTCTTTCTGAACACCATATGATGTCCGTGTTCGCCACCGTCATCACTATCGAGCTCAAAGCCCTCATCAAACAGCAAATGCTTTACAGCATCAACGTCCTTACGGTCTACATAAAAATCCACATCTCCCATATTTCTGAGAATCGGTTGTGAATAGTAGTGCGCAGACGCTACACCTTTTAATATGCAATATTTGATACCCGCATCGCTCATAAGCTTATGGAGGTAACCATGGCTATGTCTGACTCTTATGTTCTGCATTACCTTGGTTTCAACCGCTTTGTTGATCTCTGCCTTTATTTCTTCGGGTACTTGTATGATACTATCGAGATAATGAAGATTTCCGAATACAATGGGAGTTACACTCTGACTTTTGCTCTCACGAAGAAGATTTTTCCAATCCACATTATTGTCAATTACAACAAGGTTATTGAATAAGCTTTCCGATAACATCATGCATAGCGCCTGCTGTTCCTTTGACATAATACTATATATTTTTTTATCCATACTTACCCCTTGCAGAATTATCACAAGTATTCTATCACTTATAGCTAAGAAAATCAATAAACTCCCGACAAAAGATAATATCTTTTATCGGGAGCTTTCCTTCTCACTTGTGAAATAGATTTTTTATTCTTCTAAAAACCGCTCGTATCACTCTTCTGAAAAAACGGCTATAATGCCATATTCTGTAATATAGCCTGTATCCGGTATTATTTACGGAATACTCTTTTTCTGATCTTGTAAATGAGGTAACTACACCTACAAACTGATCAAGGAAAATTCCCTTCTCATATACGTACTGGTTATCACCGCAACAGGTATACGTATCTTCTACCTTCACCACTCTATGAAGAACGTGTTTTCCGTTTGCACGGACATACAGAGCTATATCATACTTTTTCAAGTCGCCGGTTATTGGCGAGAGCGTTACGGTATCAATGCCCTGCCTTAGCATAGGCAGCATACTGATACCTCTGGGAGAAAAGCGTACGGATTGCCCCTTTTGAAGGCATTCCTTGATAACAGGCATTATCTCATTCATACACGACACTGTTACGGTAGAAGTTACACGGTTAATTTCCGTTGCCATCAATTAGATCTCCAATATTTACAGAACCGCTGCCCTCTATCTTATTTTGTTCCTCTTCATACTTTTCAAGGGCATCGTTATACCAATCGAAATAATCCTGAATATTATCAAATGATTCGAAATAGGCCTGCTGCTCTACTGCAGAAAGCTCAATAAACTCAGCATAGGTCATAGGCTCCGGCACATAAGGCTTATCCTCGCCTGTTGTTTCATTATCATTTGCTATAAAATCATCTTCATTACTCACAGGTTCCTTCTGGGTTGCAGATGAATTTTGCTGAGGCTTTTTCGTTTCCTCCGGCTTCTTTGTGTCTGAGGAATCCTTATGGTTATTACTATTTGATTCAGTTGTGTCATCACCGACAGCAGGATTTTCTATATCAATATCGGAATTACCAAAATCATCATTTTCGACCTTATCTTCTCTACCGGCATCCGTATTAGGTTCACCAAAGGGGCTTTCGTCTTCAAGGCCGTTTTCACCGGGCCTTTCGTCTTCTTTTATTTCTTCAGTTACTTCTCCGTTTTCGTTTGCGGGCTTATCATTTTCTTTTCCGCCAGCAAATCTATCAAAAATTACAGCACCTGCAACAAGTGCAGTCAGAAGCACTGCAGACACGATAACTATTATTATACCTATCTTCTTTCTATTCAAAGGGACACCTCTTTCCCATAATTTTCAAAATCAAACATATAAACCAAACAACAGGTCGCATAAATCCGACCTGTTATTCTGTTTATATCACTCTTCTATGCAACCGAACTTTTTAAGCTTTTCTATAAAAGCAGTAACATCGGATATTGCAGTTTCTCGGTCCACATCGTATTCACTCATAAGAGCTTCCACAAGGTCTTCTATATCAGCACCATTTTCAAGCGCATTCCACAGAAGAACACCGGAAGAATTGACCCTAAGCATACCGTTAAGATCAACGGTAGCACTTCCCCAGGGAAGAATTACCTTATTACCTGCTATATCACGAAGAACAAAGTTTTTATTCAGCTTCATAGACCTGCCTCCATTGCGCCTCGGCGCATCGTTTCATAGCTTAGCCTTGCAGCATCCTCATCGGGAAGGCAACAAAGCTCATACACGGGGATCTCCCTTACAAGCTTATCGATATGTGACGCAAGGAGATCGATATATTCTGCATCATAAAAGCGATGCATCGTTTGTGACAAGATTCGTGCGGTCGCCTCAAGTGCAGTCAGGCGGCGTATGGAATTCTCCCCGCCCCGTCTCAAAAAGCATATGCCCGCAACCGGGGCCTTCATATTAATATTGATACCGTCCTTGCCGCACCAAGGGGTACCGTAAGCAAGCCAACGCCCATCAAGATATCTGAGGGCCGGCTTATCATCATTGAACACTCTGGCTTCTTCTCCGAAAAGTGACTGCCAAAGCCTTGTATGCGTGGATTTTCCCGTTCCGCTGGAAGCTGAAAACAGATATGCACGTCCGCCGTATTCAACTGCGGAGGAATGAAGGTAAAATCCTTCATACTTTACCAGCTGTCGGTAAAACTGATATGCCGATTCCATATATGCAACAAAGCTTTCATCTCGTTGCGGATATTTACGGGCCCTATAAAGTTCAGCGCGGATAATAATATCCGCGCTTCCCTTTTCGTCTGTTAAATACTCCCGGCATCGGGGGGCAAGCCCCCCCGATGCGGGAACATCGATCAGAAGATCGGCGATCTTACAAATCACAGATTAAACACCTTCCTCGTCGTCTTCGCCGACGAAGTCACTGCCTTCCATAAGATCCAGTATGAGTTCATCAATGTAAAACTCGATGTACTCTATTTCAGGCTTTTCATAAAACTTCATATTACTTACCTCGTAGTGTACTAATTATTCGATAGTGTAATCAAGATATCCGCTGACTGTGATGTCATCTCTTACGCTTGATACACCTGTTACAGATGAAACAGACTGAATACCTGTAATTGTGTCACCGGAGTCAAGTCTATTGATTCCGTTTACGTTAAGACCGATAAACTTATTGTTGCTCTGACCATTCTCAAGACGTTCAACTACAGCATTAGCATACTCTACAATTCTAGCATTTGTGATAGTGTAGATTGTTGCATTCTCATTTCCTGTCCATGTAAGAGCTACGGAAAGAGTAATGCCGGAGTTAGCAGTATCAGCAAGAAGCTTATATGCCTCTACGGAGCTGAGAATGAGTCTCATTCTGTAAGTAAGAACAGTCTTATTGTCATTTACTACGCACTTAAGTACGCTGAGCTTAAACTCATAGAATCTGTAGCAACCGTTTGCTGCGTCGTAGAGAGGCAGGTATGTGTTGTCCTTCTGGAGCTGTACGAATGCTTCGTTTCTATTGTTAGAGATCTTGATTCCGCCAAGTCCGTCAGCAGCACCGTTGTTATCAACGATATTACCGAAGGAGAGAACGTTATCAGCTGTTACGTACTTACCGTTAAGGTTAAGTGTTACACCTGCATTTACCTTTACAAGGCTCTCTGCTGTATCAGCAACGAGAACTACTGTCTCACCTGCTGCTGCTGCATTGAGTGCCTCTGCGAGAGTTGCGTATGTAGCGCCGGTATTCTCGTTCTTTGCTACTGCGCCAAGAACCTCGCCGTCTATTGCACCACATACGGAGCAATGCTTAGGAGCGTCAATAGTTGCGTCTACCCATGTATGCTCAAGCATATCTACAGTTTCCTGTGCGATAAGTGTGAGACCGCATACGGAGCAGCCTACGCCTACTGTAAGACCTGTAGCTGTACATGTAGGAGCTACTGCGGGAATAATAGCTACTGTATGACCGAGAGAGTTAACTACTGTCTGTGCTACAGTGATCTCACCGCATACGGAGCAGTGCTTACCCTCTGTGAGACCTGTATTTGTGCAATCGGGAGCTACTGCTGCATCAACAACCTCAGTATGACCGAGTGCATCAACTACTGTCTGTGCTACGAGAACCTCACCGCAGTTGGAGCAGTGGCTACCCTCTGTAAGACCTGTGTTTGTACAATCAGGAGCTACAGCTGCATCTGTTACAACAGTGTGAGCCTTAACTGTCCATGTACCGTTACCATCATTGAGGTACAGGCAATAGCCGTCTGCAAGAGAAACCTCGCAGTCCTTAGCTGTACCCTGGTTCATAAGGAGGTTCTGGTTGAACGTACCGCCGTTAACAACGATGAAGTTATTCGCATTCTTGCCAAGTACGTTAAAGATCCAAGGCTTTGTCTGAGAAGCATTCTCTGCTGCATTACCAAGAATGAACTTACCGCCGTTGATAACGGTTGTGTTATCAGCATCACCATAGATGAGAGCGCCTGATGTAACGAGTTCCTCTACAACATACTCACCGTTTTCAACTGTAAGCTCTGTACCGTCGGAAACGTATACGAGTGAGTAGAGAGCTGTGCCTGCATTTACCTTGAAGCCGCCATCTGTGTTTGTGCTGTCCTTAAGTGTAAGGTCTGCACCGTTTGCAAGGAAGATCACAGACTCAAGGGTATTTGCAAGACCTCCGTCGGTGCCGTCAGAAATAAACTCAGGTGTTACCTCAACAGTGTATCCGTTAAAGTCGATTGTGAGTGTCTTACCATCAACTATGATAAGGTGATCATACTTCAATTCAGTTTCATCATTAACAACTGTTGCACCGTCCATTACGTGATCCTTAAGAATTTCGATCTCGCCGTTCTGTGCATTTTTGATTGCATCTGCAAGAGACTCGTACTTAGTACCGTTAACCTCTGCTACGTAGTCCTTTTCAACAAGAACGTATGCACCGTTCTTGTCCGCTACATTGTAGCCTTCAACAGTAGTTGTTACGTTGTAGCCTGCAGGAGCTGTGAGTGTTGCATCTGCTGCTGCAAGAACGTACTTAGCGTACTGGCTTGCAGAAAGTGTTCCAACAGTGTTGTTGCCCTCAAACTTGAAGGTCTGAACGCCGGAGTAACCGGAACGCTCCCAAATACCAATGCTGGTGATGGAGCAGTTCTTGAGGTTGATTGTCTTATCTGCGTAGTTCTGGATATAGAGACCGTATGTAACGTTGGTCATTGTTACGTTCTCAAGAGTTGCCTCGGTTCCGTATACCCAGTGGAAGCCGTAGCTGCCGCCATCAACAGTTACGTTCTTAACTACAACTGTAGGTGTAGACTTATTAGCATAGAGGAAGCCCCATGCGTAGTTTGTTACTGTGCAATCCTCTACTGTAATGCTCTTAATGCTATCTGTCTTGATAGCATAGTATGTGCCGTCAACAAAGTTCACATTCTTAACGATAACGTCAACAGCACTGCCGGTAACAGCTATGTTACCTGTATAGTTCTTACCTTCACCGTTGATCGTAAGATCCTTTTTAACTGTTACGTCTTCTGTTACGTTAGCAAGAAGAACGATTGTATCGCCTGCATTTGCTGCTGCGATTGCTGCTGCAAGAGACTCGTACTTAGTACCGTTAACCTCTGCTACGTAGATAATCTTTGCTACGGAGTAAACACCGTCTGCATAAACTACCTTATAGTCATCAAGGTTAGTTGTTACTGTGAGACCTGCGGGAGCTGTAAGTGTTGCGTCTACATTTGCAAGTACATACTTAGCCTGAGCGTTATCAGTAAGATTTGCAATTACGTTGTTGCCCTCGAACTTGAAGGTATCAACAACTGTTGTGTTTCTTTCCCATACGTATACGGGATATGTTGCATCGATAGCGCAATCCTTAAGTGTGATTGTCTTTGCACCATAGTTCTGAGTCATGATTCCGTATACTACGTTTGTCATAGTTACGTTCTCAAGAGTAGCCTTTGTTCCATATACGTAATGGAAACCGTA
>JAFQDC010000008.1 GCA_017416205.1 Clostridia bacterium
GGGACCGCCGCGAAAGCAAACATAGGGTAAAGTTAAATTTAGTCGGGGCGGTGGAAGGGTTGTACATCGGCACGATAGCAAAAAAACAAGAATCCCTATATTTGACACATAGGTTCGCGTGCAGATAAATTGACCCTTCCGTCATCGGTGCCGAGGATCCCCTATGTTGTGAATTCAATTTGCACCGATGCCACCTCCCCTAAAACCGCTTCGCGGTGTCAGTGGAGGCATTCGTTTTGTGCAAACCCGTAGGGGAGCATTCCATATTGTTTAGTGTAGTAACATAGTTTACAGAATGTGAAGGGACATAGTTTACAACTATAGCTCTCCCTACGAAATACCAGTTTCATCCCCGCCCTCAACTTTATTGTTTTTTCTCATCTCACAATACAAAAACGCCCTTGGTGACAAGGGACGTTTTTTCATATTTTACTGCTCGATATAATATGTTGCCTCCATATCGGCCGAGGAAACTGCGTAGCAAAGGGGGAACATTGCGTATGCGGCGGACACGTCGCGTGCCTCGCTGCTTGTTGAAAAGCCCATATGGTAGCGAATGGCAAATGCCTCCTCGCGGGTAAGGCGCATAAAGCCTGTGATTATATATACAGACTTTTCACCGTGACCGTAGGGGAGCTTATCGTCTATCTCAAAATAGGGCACCTTCTGCCACACGCCGTTTTCATCCTTTACGTTTCGCGTGCTCTCCTTATAGAAGTTCACCTTGCAAAGGTCGTGAAGAAGAGAAACTATGGCGATAGTCTCCTCTGAGGGGTTACAGCCGTATTCCTTCATTCTCTCCCGGGAGCAGATATCCTTAAGACAATCGTACACGTTAAGGCTGTGATTCACAAGGCCTCCGCGGCAGGAGTTATGATAACGGGCACTTGCGGGAGCTGTGAAGAAATCGCTCTGGGGTCCCATCAAATATTCGAGAAGCTCGTCTGCGCCCTCTCTTTTGATATTTGCCTTATATATTTCTATAAATCTTTCCTTGTCTGTCATTTTTATCTCCTTTTTTTCCTTGTTACTCAATAAGCTTTTTAACGTATTCTCCGATGTCCTCCCGAAGGGCAAGTGAGGACTCAATAGTATTCTTTTCTTTAACCGTTTTTGCAGCGCCCGCACGTATAAGCTTTTCTGATACTGCTACGCTGTAGGCATACTCCGAAGCATATTTTTCATAAAAGCTGTTATCTATCCTGAGATCTGCAGGAAGAAGCTCGATCTTCTCGCCGTCGTTCATATAAAGCACAAATGAAAGGCTATCTCCGAAAAAGGAGGGGGCTATCTCATAAGAGCGGCAGAACTGCCAAAGATAGTCTTTTTTTTGAAAAGGAGTAGACACCGTGAATCCGTCCTCACCGTAAACCACGTAATTCTTTGACATTGCAAAGGCAACCGACAAGGGAATGAGAAATGCCAGCACCGTTGCCGCTATCTTCTTTATCTTCATTCCCCTTCTCTCCGCAAAAAGGCTCTGAGGCTCATCCTTTTCCTCTTCTTCCTCCCAAGGCTCCTCCCTCATTTCATATCCCTCAGGGAGAGTATCGGGTATATCGGAATATATATCGGGTATCTTCTCCTCATCTTCACTCTTTTCAAAAGAAAAGATATCATCATCCGAAAAATTGATTTCCGCTTCTTCGGGAATATATTCTGCTTTTTGAGATGCCATCGCCTTTTCAATTGCTTCAAGGTATGAGGGAGCTTCTGCCTTTTCTGACTTTTCCTCGCCCGCCTCTTTATTCAAAAACAGCTCGGGGTACTCCTCCGTTGCGATAGCGACGTTTTCACTTTCCCCGAAGCTCTCCTCAAAGGGAGTATATTCCCATTTTTCTTCATCCTCCCCTTTTTGTACCTCGGGAGCTTCTCTCCACAAGAGCAAGGGAACAAATGAAAACAGCACCGACACGATCATTACAAGAAGATACCACACTTTTCCGTAAAGCATAGCGCCCTTAACGTTTGAAATAAGCAGCAGATGATACATCAACAAAGGTACTGCAACAGTAGCTGATGAAAGCACTCTTAAAAGAATCCTTAAAAGCTTTTTCCTTTTATCCATTTTCTCACCACCGTTTTTATCCGTATTGAAATTATACCACTCAAATCCCCCTTCGTCAAAGGTTTTTGCATATCTTATAATAAAAAGTATACAAAAAAGCCAAAGTGTGAAAAAAACTATTTACAAATCGGTTATTTTAGGGTAAAATGTATGCAGTATATTTATGTCTATAATAATCTACAGGAGACGGTCATAAACATGAGTATTGCATACAAAAGAGTTCTCCTGAAGCTGTCCGGCGAGGCGCTTTCAGGCAAGAACGGTATCATTAATTATGAGTATATTCAGGAGATCGGTAAGGTAGTTCGCCGCTGTCTCGACGAGGGAGCCGAGATCGCTATCGTTGTTGGCGCAGGCAACATCTGGAGAGGCAGACAGGGCTTCGATATGGACCGTGTAAGAGCTGACCAGATGGGTATGCTTGCAACCGTTATCAACTCCCTTGCAATTCAGGACGCTTTCATTTCCGTGGGCGTTGATACGGTCGTTATGAGCGCTGTTGAAATGAACACCTTTGCGGATCAGTACACCACCCGCGGTGCTATAAAGGCACTTGAGGACGGCAAGGTCGTTGTATTCGGCGCAGGTACGGGCAACCCCTTCTTCTCTACCGATACGGGCGCGGCTCTTCGCGCTTGTGAGATCGGCGCTGAGGCTATCCTTATGGCAAAGAATATAGACGGCATCTATACGGCAGACCCCAAGAAGGATCCTACAGCCGTTAAGCTTACTGAAACCACCTACGATTACATCCTCGCAAATCACCTCAATGCTATCGACTCTACAGCCTCCAGCCTCTGCCAGGAAAACAATATGCACCTTTGCGTATTCGGCCTTGATAAGAGCGAGAATATCTACGAGGTCATCACAGGCAACAACTGCGGCACGGTTGTGAAGAATAATTAATCCAAAATTATAATGCAAAGGCCTTTTTTGAAAAAAAGCCCTCTGCACTCCCCAAAAAACTTCAAAAAGAAGTCATTATACAAAGTTTTTTGAAGGTGCGGAAACTTTTTCTCAAAAAAGTTTCTGCGTACTTTTAAATAATTCAATAAGTTAATATTTTTAAGGAGATACATCTTATGAAACTCGACGTTAAGCCCTATGAAGAAAAAATGAAGAAGAGCATTTCCGTTTACAAGGAACAGCTCGAGACAGTTCGCGCAGGTCGCGCTAACCCCGGCATTCTCCGCGGTATCGAAGTAGACTACTACGGCACTCCCACAGCTATCAACCAGATGGCAGAGGTAAAGCTTGCTGACGCAAGAACTCTTACCATTACTCCCTGGGATGCTTCCACAGTTAAGTCCATCGAGAAGGCAATTCTCGCATCCGACATCGGCATCACTCCTCAGTCCGACGGTAAGACCATCCGCCTCTCCTTCCCTCAGCCCACAGGTGAGAGAAGAAAGGAAATGACAAAGCAGGTTGCAAAGATGGGTGAGGACGTTAAGGTATCCATCAGAAACATCCGCCGCGACGCTATCGACGCTGCCAAGAACGAAAAGAAGGCAGGCACCATGACTGAGGATGAGCAGAAGGCAAGCGAAAAGCTGGCTCAGGATATCACAGACAAGTACATTAAGGAAGTTGACGCTGTTACCGCTGCAAAGAATGCAGAGATCATGGAAGTTTAATTTCTGTTTTTTCCCTTCGCCTTGGTGCGGCTTTGCCGCATCGAGGCGTTGGTACTGTTTATATAAAATTTTAAGGAGTTATGTATGATATTCAAATCAAAAAAAACAACTCCCGAAGAAGAGATAGATATTAAGGAGCTTGTGGCGGCTTCGGGCCTTTCCCACATAGCTTTTATTATGGACGGCAACGGCCGCTGGGCGCAGAAGCGCGGCCTTCCCCGTGAGGCCGGCCACGGTGTCGGCGTCAAGGCATTTAAGAATACCGTTACTCTTTGCCGTGACTGGGGCATCAAGACCGTTACCACCTACGCCTTTTCCACAGAAAACTGGAAGAGACCCCCTCAGGAGGTCACCGAGATCATGCGCCTTCTTGACGTTTACATCAAGGAGGCTGAGGATGATAACGAGAAAAACCGCATCCGCTATATTTTCCTCGGTGACAAGGAACGCCTTGGTGATGCCCTCAGGGAAAAATGCGAGTATCTTGAAGACCTTACGAAGGACAACACTCTTATCCTCAACATTGCTCTCAATTACGGCGGCAGAGCCGAGATCGTCAACGCCGTCAACAGCCTCATAAAAGAGGGTAAGACTGAAATATCCGAGGAGGATATTCAGAGAAAGCTTTATACCGCCGAAAGCCCCGACCCTGACCTTATCGTCAGAACAGGCGGCGAGGTGCGCCTTTCCAATTTCCTTATGTGGCAGTCTCAGTATTCGGAGCTTTATTTCTCCGATTGCCTCTGGCCGGACTACGGCGAGGAGGAGCTTCGCCGCGCCATAATTGAGTTTTCAAAGAGAAAGCGCCGCTACGGCGGAGTATAAATCATATCGCTCACGCGATATGAAATGAATAATGAATAGTGAAGAGTGAATAATGAATAATCATTGTTGCTTTTTCCTATTCGTATGAAAGGATATAACCGTTATGTTACAAAGAACGATCACCGCAGTTATCGGAATTGCGTTGCTTGTTGTTGCATGCATTTTCTCCGACACCCTTGCATTTCCTATCCTTATCGGCTTAGTTGCCCTTATCGGCGTTTGCGAGATGCTTGGATGCATCGGTCTTCGCAAAAACTTTCTTTCTTCCCTTTGCATATATTTTATGACCGTTATCGTGACGGTGCTTACCCAGACTATTGAAAGTCACTCCCTTTATATTGCAGCATATTCCTCCGTGCTCTTCTGTACACTTTTCATTCTGCTCACGGCGGCAGTTTTTTCAGAAGGGCGTATCCCCGTTGATAAGGCGTGTATAGGCTTTACCACCTGCGCATATGTTATTACGGGATTTGTTTCCATTATCCAGCTTCGTAATATGAAATTCGGCGAGATCACGTATCTCCTCGTTTTCATTGCTCCCTGGGTATCCGATACCTTTGCTTATTTCTGCGGCCGCCTTTTCGGACGCCACAAGCTTATCCCCTCAGTCAGCCCCAAGAAAACTGTTGAAGGAGCTATCGGCGGCGTTGTATTCTGCATAATCGGCTGCACAGTATACAGACTTATCCTCGGAAATTTCTACGATTCTCTTCCCCCTTACTGGGTATTTGCAGTTCTCGGATTCGTTGTTGCCATCGTTTCTCAGGTTGGCGACCTTATCTTCTCCCTTATCAAGCGTCGCTACGACCTTAAGGACTACGGTAAGATCTTCCCCGGACACGGCGGAGTTCTTGATCGCTTTGACAGCGTTATCGCCTCTGCTCCCCTTATCCTCATCGTGTGCGAGACACTCGTGTTCTTCAGTGTGATGTAATGGAAAATTATAAAGAAAGACGTGCGGCGGTCCTCGGCTCTACAGGCTCTGTAGGAACACAGGCCATAGATGCCCTGACTCGCCTCGGCACAAAGATAGACCTGCTCACAGCAGGAAAAAATATTGACCTTGTTGCCCGCCAGGCAATTGAGTGCGACGCTCGCGCAGTTGCCGTCCCCGACTGTGGCGACGGCGAAAAGCTTCGCGCACTTCTCCCCGATACAATTAAGGTATACGCCGGAGAAAGCGCGGTTTGCGATTCTATCCGCGAATGCGGTTGCGATCTTATAGTTCATTCCATTTCCGGAATGGCAGGTATCCCCGCAGCTCTTGCGGCGGCAGATACGGGCGCACGTATTGCTATGGCAAACAAGGAGGCTCTTATCAGCCTCGGTCATCTTATTTATGACCGTCTCAGAAAGTCCGGCGGTGAGCTTATTCCCGTTGACTCTGAGCATTCTGCGATCTTCCAGTGCCTCTCGGCTTCCGGATGCGCAGATCCCAAGGCTCCCGCTGATTCTTCAAAGGTGCGCCGTATCCTGCTTACAGCATCGGGCGGTCCGTTTTTTGGAAAGAAGAGAGAAGAGCTCGAGGGCGTTACCCCCGAAATGGCTCTCGCTCATCCCACCTGGAAGATGGGCGCTAAGATCACCATCGACTGCGCAACTCTTATGAACAAGGGCTTTGAGCTTATCGAGGCCTGCAGACTCTTTAACGTTGAGCCTGACCGCGTGGAGGTGCTGGTTCACAGACAGAGCATTATCCATTCAATGGTGGAATACACAGACGGCGCCGTTATTGCCGAGCTTTCCTATCCCGATATGCGCGACTGCGTTCGCTACGCTCTCGCATATCCCGACCGCGCTCCCTTTGGCGGAGAGCCTCTCGATTTCGTAAAGCTTGGTTCTCTTACGTTCCACGCCCCCGACACTGAGGCGTTCCCTCTCCTTACCGCAGCGACTGATGCCTGGTATATGGGCGGATGCGCCCCTGCGGCACTCATTGCGGCAGACGAGGAGGCAGTACAGGCTTTCATTGACAAAAAGCTTTCCTTTAACGGTATTTCCGATGTTGTCAGAGATACGCTTACAAAAATCAGTTCAATTGCCGCAGACTCCCCCGAGGCAGTATTCGAGGCTGAGCGGGAGGCAAGAGCAATTGCACAGGCAATAATCAACAAATAATTTTTGAGTTCAAAAGGCCGAAGCAGATCCCGCTTCGCGCCCTCCTTACGGTCGGGTTCGACTTCGTAAACATCATACTATGATGTTTACTCCGCTCAGGATGACATACGAAATGTCGCCCTGCTCAACTTAAAATATACTTTTTAATGAAGCCTTCCGCTCTCGCGGAAGGCAACATTAATTTTTCATTCTTAATTCTTCATTTTTCATTTTATTTCGGAGAACCAATGGCAACCATAATCAACATTCTTCAGATCCTTCTCGCTATCCTTCTTTTCGGATTTCTCATTTTTATCCACGAGGGAGGACATTATCTTTTCGCCCGTATCTTTAAGGTATCCATTAACGAGTTTGCCATCGGCATGGGTCCCAAGCTTCTTAAATGGACCTCAAAGAAAACAGGCATCGTTTATTCTCTCCGCGCCTTTCCCATCGGAGGCTTTGTTTCAATGGTAGGTGAGGACGAGGAAAGCGACGATCCCAACGCCTTTAACAAAAAGCCTGTTTGGCAGCGCTTTATCATCACCGTTGCAGGCGCTTCAGTTAATATTCTGGCAGGTGTTCTCGTTATGACCATCCTCGTTTTCTCAGCCCCCGATCGCCTGGGCTCCACGGTGGTTGCAGAGTTTATGGATAACGCAGTTTCCTGCGAGGGCGGCCTTGAGGTTGGCGACCGTATCGTAAAGGTTGAGGGACACAGCGTTCACATTGCTGACGATCTTGTTTATGAGATCTCCAGACTTGGCATTGAGCCTCTTGACCTTACCGTTATCCGCGACGGCGAAAAGGTAGTTCTCGAGGACGTTGAATTTCCTACCGTTTCCTCTCAGGGTGTTGCCTTCGGATCAAACGATTTCTACGTTTACGGAGAGCGCCCCACCTTTGCAAATCTTTTAAAGCATTCCTTCTATCGCACCACCTATACGGTACAGATGATATGGGAATCTCTTTACGATCTTGTTTCCGGCCGCTACGGAGTTGAAGCAGTATCCGGCCCTGTCGGAGTTACACAGGCTCTCACCGAGGCCGCAGACACGGGTGCTTACAGCTTTACCCACCTTGCCGTTGTTATCAGCATGAATCTGGGTATTATGAATCTTCTCCCCCTCCCTGCCCTTGACGGCGGACGAATAGTTTTCCTCCTTATTGAGGCTGTTCGAAGAAAGCCCCTTAAAGCTGAAATTGAAGGTTATATCAATCTTGCAGGTCTTGCTATCCTTATGCTGCTTATGATACTCATTTGCGCAAAAGACATTATAGGTCTGTTCTGACTTTAAAATTACATTGAAAACAGAAAGGAATCGGTTATGAGACGCACTTCAAGACAGATAAACGCAGGCGGTGTTCTTATAGGCGGCAACGCCCCCGTAAGCGTTCAGTCTATGACCAATATACCTGCTCACGATTTTGAAAAAACTGCCGCTCAGGTACTGGCTCTTCAGGAGGCAGGCTGTGATATCGTTCGTATTGCAGTTCCCGATGAGGAGGCGGCTCCCGTTTTTCGCGCAGTACGAGAGGCAGGCGCTGTGGTGCCCCTCGTTGCCGATATCCATTTTGATTATAAAATTGCCCTTGCAGCTATTCGAAACGGCGTTGACAAGGTGCGTATCAATCCCGGTAACATCGGCGCCGAGTGGAAAGTAAAAGAGGTTGCCGATGCCTGCAGGATCGCAGGTGTTCCCATCCGTATCGGCGTTAACGGCGGAAGCCTTGACAAAAAGCTTCTCGAAAAATACGGCGCTCCAACAGCTGAGGCTCTTGCAGAAAGCGCTCTCACTCAGGCAGATCAGCTTGAGGGCATGGGATTTTACGATACGGTGATCTCCATTAAATCCTCTACCATCAAAACTATGACTGATGCGGCAAGGATAGTTGCCAAAAATTCCACCTATCCCATCCATCTCGGCGTTACCGAGGCGGGAACGGAATACTCCGGAATCATCAAGAATTCAATCGGAGTAGGCTCTCTTCTCCTTGACGGCATCGGCGATACTATCCGTATCTCCCTGACGGCAGACCCCGTCCGCGAGGTCTATGCAGGAAAGGAGATACTCAAGTCTCTGGGTCTTATAACTGAGGGCGTCAATATTATATCCTGCCCCACCTGCGGAAGAACAAGGATCGATCTTATCGGCCTTGCGGAAAAGTTCCGAGAGGCATCCTCGAAGATCGACACAAAGGGCAAGATCGTTAACGTTGCCATTATGGGTTGCGTTGTTAACGGCCCCGGAGAAGCTAAGCACGCTGACTTCGGTATTGCAGGCGGCGACGGCTTTGCAGTGCTCTTTAAGGACGGCAAGACTCTCGGCCGAGTTGAAGAGGACCGTGTCGTTGAAACTCTCATTGAAGAAACAATAAAATTCATAGGTTAATTTTCAAAAAATATGATGAAGAAATCCGCCTACGGGCGGATTTCAACATCAATTATTCATTTTTCATTATTCATTATTCATTATTCATTTTTCAGGAAAGGAGCACCGCTATGGCTGAAGGACGCACCCTTGCAAATATATTCTCCCGCTATGTTCCCGGTAGCAGTGCCGCACAAAAGATATTTGATAATTCCTCCGACGTCCGCCTTTCGGGCGACCGCGAGAAAAAGATATATGAGGTCCGCTTTTCACTCCCCTTCATTGCGAAAAAAACAGATCTTTACTCTATAGAGGACAGCCTTCGCGAGACGTATGAGCTTACATACGTTAGGCTTTTGCCAAACTATCCTCAAGAGCTGTTTTCCCTTGATTATATGGAGGAAATTTACCTTGAGGCCCGCCGCGTGGGCGCAGTTACTCACGGATTTTTCGACAATTGCAAAACTGACATTTCAGACGGAGTCATCACAATTTCCGTTCCCTACTCCCACGGCGGCGTTGAGCTTCTTGACCTTGGACGTGCGGGGGACATAATCTCAGGCATTATCCGCAGTGAATTCGCTCTCAACTTTGAAACGGTAATTAAGCAAAGCGACGAATACGAAAGATTCCAGCAGGAATACCTTGAGCGACAGGCGGCTTACCTTAAAAAGACACAGGAAAAGGCCGTTGAATATGCAAAGCGAGCTCAGGAGGAGCGCGAGCAGGCAGAGGCGAAGGCACAGGCTGAGGCTCCCGTTCAGTACACCCGCGTGGCTTCCCTTTTTGAAGCTGACGACGAGGTCGTCGAAAAAGAGGGCGGCGTTTTCCAAAGCGGAAGAATGACCTTTGACACAAACGGCGCCGATATTCTTTACGGCGAGGAAGATTTTGAGATCACCGACCCTACCGCTCTCCGAATGATAAAATCAAATATGAGAAGCGTTACGGTGCTGGGAAAGATATTCAAGTCTGAGGCGGCGGAGATACGAAACTCCGAAAATATGGCAGTTACCATCGGCATCACCGACAACGATTCCTCTACGTTTTTGAAGCTGCAGATGCCTGCCGCAGAGGCTGAGCCCTTTGCAAAGAGCATGAAAAGCGGTATGTGTATTGCCGCCTGCGGCAGTGTTCGCGCTGACAAGTTCGGTGAATACAACGTTTCCGTCAAGGGCATCAAGAAGATAAAATGGGTCATCCGAAAGGACAAGGCTGAAATGAAGCGAGTTGAGCTTCACTGCCACACAAACCTTTCTTCAATGGACGCCATCGCCCCTCCTGCGGATATAGTTAAGCGCGCCGCCGCCTGGGGACACAAGGCTGTCGCTATCACCGATCACGGAAACGTGCAGGGCTTCCCCACCGCAATGCTTGCTGCTGAGGGAATGAAGGAAGATCCTATAAAGGTCATCTACGGCATTGAGGCATACTTCGTTGACGATACCCGCCGCGCCGTTTTCGGCCACACGGACAGCGACTTTGACGACGAATTTATAGTATTCGATATTGAGACCACGGGCCTTTCCGTTCACAACTGCGCCATTACCGAGATAGGCGCCGTTAAGGTAAAGCAGGGGGAGATAATCGAAGAATTCAATATGATGACAGACCCCGGCCAGCCCATCCCCGATAACATCGTGGAGCTTACGGGAATTACTCAGGATATGGTTGAGGGTCAGCCCGATAACGAGACCGCAGTTCGCGCATTCCTTGAATTTGCGGGCAACAGACTTCTTATTGCCCACAACGCAGACTTTGATACAAGCTTTATCCGTAAGGTTGCGGGAGAGCACGGTATGGAATTTCCCAACTCCTATCTTGACACCGTATCAATGTCCCGCTACGTAAACCCGGAGCTGAAAAAGCACAAGCTTGACATCCTTTGCGACTACTTTGATCTTGGTGAATTCAATCACCACAGAGCATCGGATGACGCAAAGATGCTCTCTGCGATCTTTTATAAGATGGTGGACAAGCTGAAGGACGAGGGAATTACCGACTTCAATCATCTTTCGGAAACAATGAGCGCAAATGCGGACCCCCTGAAGCTGAGGACATACCACCAGATAATCCTTGCAAAAAATCAGACGGGTCTAAAAAACCTCTATAAGCTCATTTCCGACTCTTACCTCACCTATTACAGAAGATATCCCCGAATCCCCAAGACCAGACTGACGGAGCTGAGGGAGGGTCTTATCATCGGCTCTGCCTGCGAAGCAGGAGAGCTCTTCTCCGCCATCGTTGACGGAAAGAGCGACGCGGAGATCGAGGAGATCGCTTCATTCTACGATTACTTTGAGATCCAGCCAATTGCCAACAACGAGTTTATGATCGAAAACGGCAAGGCGGCAGACCACGAGGCTCTTCGCGACTTTAACCGCAGGATAGTGGCTCTCGGCGAAAAGCTTGGAAAGCCCGTTTGCGCCACAACGGACGCTCACTATATGGATCCCGAGGACGAGATATACCGCCGAATCCTTCTCACAGGTATGAAATTCTCAGATGCGGATAAGCCCTCAAAGCTCTATATGCGCACCACCGAGGAGATGCTTGAGGAATTCTCATACCTCGGCGAGGAAAAGGCATACGAGGTGGTAGTTACCAATACTAACCTTATTGCAGATATGATCGAGCCTCTGCGCCCCATCCCCAAGGGCACCTACGACCCGAAGATCGAGGGATGCGAGGACGAGCTTCGCGAAAAATGCTACAAGAAGGCTCGTGAGATGTTCGGCGAGGATCTGCCTCCTCAGGTCTCAGAGCGACTTGAGCGTGAGCTTACCTCAATTATCGGTAACGGCTTTGCCGTAATGTACATAATCGCCCGCCGTCTCGTTGAGAAAAGCGAGGAGTGGGGCTACGAGGTAGGAAGCCGTGGTTCAGTTGGATCATCCTTTGCCGCTATGATGGGCGGTATCACAAAGGTTAACTCCCTGCCCCCTCACTACCGCTGTACCGACTGTCTCTATACGGAATGGCACGACAAGGGTACACCGAAATCAGGCTTTGACCTGCCACCCAAGGACTGTCCCCGTTGCGGCAAAAAGAATATGCACCGCGACGGTCACGACATTCCCTTTGAGACCTTCCTTGGCTTCTACGGCGACAAGGTTCCCGATATCGACCTGAACTTCTCAGGTGACGTTCAGGGTAACATCCACAAATACACGGAAGAGCTCTTCGGTAAGGGTCACGCATTCCGCGCAGGTACCATCGGTACTCTTGCTGACAAGACCGCCTTCGGCTACGTTGCAAAATACCTTGAGGGCAAGGGCATTTCCGTTTGCCGCGCCGAGGTGGAGCGTCTTATTGCAGGTTGTGTGGGAGTTAAGCGTACCACAGGTCAGCACCCCGGCGGTATCATCGTCGTTCCTCAGGAATACGAGGTATACGATTTCTGCCCCGTTCAGCACCCCGCAGACGACCCCAATTCCTCAACTGTTACCACCCACTTCGAGTTTAAGTATCTCCACGATACTATCCTTAAGCTTGACGAGCTGGGACACGATATTCCCACCAAGTACAAGCGACTTGAAGGATACACGAACACCAGCGTTCTTGAATGCGATCTTTCCGACCGCGCTCTCTACAAGCTCTTTACAAGCCCCGAGCCTCTCGGTGTTACACAGGAGGATCTTCTGGGCGTTGAAACGGGAACTCTCGGTCTCCCCGAGATGAACACCAAGTTCGTTCGAGGAGTTCTTATTCAGGCTCAGCCCAAAAACTTCTCAGACCTTTTGCAGATATCCGGTCTTACCCACGGTACGGGAGTTTGGCTCGGTAACGCGGACGAGCTTATCCGCGACGGAATATGCACCATTTCCGACGTTATCGGATGCCGAGACGATATTATGCTCTACCTTATCCAGCAGCACGATATGGACAAGGCTCAGTCCTTTAAGATAATGGAGGACGTTCGTAAGGGTAAGGGTCTTAAGCCCGAATACGAGGAGGCTATGATCGAGCACGGCGTGCCCGACTGGTATATCGAGTCCTGCAAGCGTATCAAGTACATGTTCCCGAAAGCCCACGCGGCGGCATACGTTATTGACGCTTTGCGTCTCGGCTGGTACAAGATATATTACCCTAAGGAATTCTACGCCGCATACTTCACAGCCGCCCCCGGCGGAGTTGAGGCCGACGTGGTCTCCAAGGGACGAAACTCCATTAAGGATAAAATGGAAGAGATCGACAAGATGGGACGTGACGCTACGGCAAAGGATAAGGAAATGTACTCCGCCCTTCAGCTTTGTAATGAGGCTGTTGTGCGCGGTATCCGCTTTTTGCCCGTTGACCTTAAAAAGTCAGATGCCACAAAGTTCCTGCCCGAGGCGGGAGGCATACGCCTTCCCTTCACCTCCATCGGCGGACTCGGAGAATCTGCGGCAATCAACATCATGCACGCCCGCGATTCTGAGGATATATTCTCAATTGAGGACCTTAAGAGTGCCGGTAAGCTTTCAAAGGCAGTTATCGAACTTCTTTCCCAGAACGGCGTTCTTGACGGAATGTCTGAAACAAATCAGCTTTCTTTCTGCTGAAATTCAAAAGCAGTTGAGTTTTCCTCAACTGCTTTTTTTCTGTCAAATTTTGGTTTGACGAGGAGATATACGTTGGAGCCTTTTTGAAAAAAGGCCCCCACACCCCCGAAAAACTTCAAAAAAGGGATTAATTAGTTGTCTATAGGTATACTTTGTCATTCTTTATTACCCATAGTTTGAAGTTTTTTGCGGA
>JAFQDC010000009.1 GCA_017416205.1 Clostridia bacterium
AGAGTATCGAGGTGAGTGTATCGAACCACCCAATAATTCTATTTTCACTTGGGACTTTGCATTTGCAAAGTCAGAGCGGGCAAGATTACTTATGATTATTGTTTTTCTTTATGCCCGCGGGTCGACTATGTTTTAGGAAGTGGTAGGGGGCTTTTTACAAAAAGCCCCCTACATAGCCGTCTCCCCCTCAAACCAAAATTTGAACGCAAAAACCTTTTTCCCTTAAAGCGGAATTATTTACAATTATTCTTTACTTCCCACGCCCTTTGTGGTATAATTTAGGTAACTATGAGAATCTGTACGGAGGAGCTATGGCAAACATAATAAAGATCGCCGTCGGCGATATTCTTGAGCTGAAAAAACCCCATCCCTGCGGTGAAAAGCGCTTCTCTGTTGCAAGAGTGGGAAGTGACATCCGCATCCTTTGCTGCGGCTGCGGACGGGATATGACGCTCCCCCGTGTTAAGCTTGAAAAAGCTATTAAAAAAGTACACTCCAATGAGGAAAAAAATGACTGAATACGAGCTTTCTACAGACGAAATAAATGAGCCCATTTGCGAGGAAGTGCCACCCAAGAAAAAAGAAAAGTTCAAAACTCCCCTCGCTCCCAGAACACCGATTTGTGAATTCTGGCAGGACTTTATAAAAAACAAAAAATATCTCCTTATCTGCTTTGCCCTCCCTGCTCTTATCATGCTTTGTATGTACCTGTGCTTTCAGGTATACCCTATCGGTGAGAGCTCTGTTCTCGTTCTTGACCTTAACGGTCAGTACGTATACTTTTTTGAGGGCCTGAGAGATATTATCTACGGCGAGGGAAGCCTTCTTTACTCCTTCTCACGCGCCCTCGGCGGCGAGTTTGTGGGCGTTTTCGCATACTACCTTTCAAGCCCCTTTTCTCTGCTGGTCGCTCTCTTCCCAAAGGATATGATAACGGAGGCGCTCCTTATCATGTTCATTCTCAAGGTAGGTGCCTGCGGTCTCACCTTCGGTATCTATATTGAGGCAACACGTAAGAGAAACCGAGTGGCAACGGTGATATTTGCCACCATGTACGCCCTCTGCGGCTACGCTGTGGTAATGCAGCATAACACCATGTGGACGGACAACCTTATCCTCCTTCCCATTATTATGCTGGGTATTGAAAATATTATAAAGTACGGTAAATACCGTATGTTTATAATCAGCCTTGCCATGGCTATATTCTCAAACTTCTATATAGGCTACATGACCTGTATATTCGTTTTCATCTACTACTTCTACTACTATTTCTCCTGCACAAAGGAGGAGATAAACCCCAGAGGAGAAAAGCTCCATTTTCTGAAATCAAGTGGCAGGATGACTCTTTACTGCATCATCACTCTTGCTATCTGCTCCTGCCTTCTTATCTGCACCTACTACGGTCTTAAATTCGGTAAGACCACATTCTCAACCCCCAATTACGCTACAGAGCAGAAGTTCGACTGGCTGGATATGGTGACAAAGCTGTTCATCGGCTCCTACGACACCGTCCGCCCCGAGGGTCTTCCCTTCCTCTATTCGGGAACTCTCACTCTTATGCTCCTGCCCCTTTACTTCTACGCCCCTCACATCAAGGTCCGTGAAAAGGTGGCATCAGGCATTCTTATGCTCATATTCTTCGCCAGCTTCAACGTTTCCGTTATTGACCTTTTCTGGCACGGCCTGCAGCGCCCCAACTGGCTCAATTACCGCTACAGCTTTATCCTCTGCTTCTTGATGATCCTCTTTGCCTATAAGGCATTCGAGAAGCTTCGTGAGATCGGATACCGCAAGGTGGGCGTTGTTTGCGCCTTCTGGGCTCTGCTCCTTCTCCTTATCCAGAAGGAGGACTATTCAAACATTGACGATTTTGCAACGATCTGGCTCACTCTCGGTATTTTTGCCGTCTATCTCGGAGTTCTCCGCGCAGTTACCTGGAATAAGACCTGGGTGCGTCAGTGCGGCGCCCTCGTTCTCGCCGTTCTCGTTTCAACTGAAATGTTCGGCGGCGGAATTATGAATATGAACTCCCTGGGACTTGACGTTGTATATTCCTCCCGCACCTCTTACCGCACCTTTATCGACGGTCTTCGCCCCGTTGCCGATGCGGTCATCGAGGCTGATCCCTCATTCTACAGAATGGAAAAGACCCATCACAGAAAGGTTAACGACAACTTCGCCCTTAATATGAACGGTCTTTCCAATTCCACCTCTACCCTTAACGCCGAAACTATCCAGCTTCTCAACGATTTCGGTCTTTCCTCAAAATCCCACTGGTCAAAGTATCTCGGCGGAACTCCCGTTTCCGATACAATATTCGGTATAAAGTACGTTATCGCGCAATCAAATACAGAAGAAATCTTCGAGCTTTACGAGGATTCCGGATACGGCGACTCTGACTATACCGTATGGCAGAACCCCTACGCTATGTCTCTTGCGGCAGGAGTGAGCCCCAAGCTTTCAGAGATCAAGAATGAGGACTACCCCTCCGCATTCGATCTTATGAATGCAACGGTCACCGCAATGCTTGGAGAAAAGGAAACCGTTGAGCTTTTCCGTGCTGCTGACGTTGACCCGAGCGTTACTATGGAAAAGCTTATCCGCTCAAGCATTGCAAATCATACAAAATATGCCCCCGTTGAGGGCTCCACAACGGGAAGACTTACCTTTACCGTTAACATAACAAGCGACGACGCTCTGTATATGTTTATCCCCTCTGAGTACAGACGGGAATGCTACCTCTATATCAACGGACTGAAAAAGGGCTCCTACTTCGGCAACGAGACCGACCGTATCGTTGAGCTGGGCGCCTTTGAGCCCGGAAGTGACGTAACCGTCACCCTCGAAACTATTGAGGATTCCGTATATCTCCTTGACGGATACGACTACTTCTGCTATCTTGACGAGGATCTGGCAGACGAAAAGCTTCCCATTCTCTCAGAGTCCCCCTATATGATCCACGAATACAACGACGATCATTTCAAGGGCACTATTGATATCAAAAAGGGTGACACACTTGTGTATACCTCCATCCCCTATGACGAGGGCTGGAAGATATACGCAAACGGCAAGGAGCAGACTCCCGTAAAGCTTCTTAACGGCCTTATCGGCTTTGAGCTTAGCGAGGGCTCCTACGTTCTTGAGCTTAAATACCGCCCCGATTATCTCATTTGGAGCTTTATGATCTCTCTTGGAGGCGGCATCTCCTTTGCTGTTTGCTGGTTCTTGGAGGAATATCTGCGCCGACGCCGGCTGGAGAGCGGATACAGCGTGTACGTTGTGCCCTTCAGAGGTGATCAGGCATATGATGATTATCCTATCCCTCCTGACCTTGAAGCCTTTATTGACAGCATCTCCGAGTCTTCGGCAAATGGCGAAGATGCACCTGTTGGTATGGGTATTTCTGCAACTGACGAAAATCAAGAAACTACTACAGAAACGAGTGAAAATATAGAATGATCTACTGTCTTTCCGGCGAGCTTTTATACCTGAATGCCGTCTCCATGACCGCAGTTATCGACTGCGCGGGAGTCGGCTACAAGATAGTTGCCTCGGGCAATTGTATAACGAAGCTTGCATCCGCCGGCGAGGGCGCAAGGGTGAGAGTTTTCACCTATATGTCCGTGCGCGAAGACGCAGTTGAGCTCTTCGGCTTTGAAAACTCGGAGGAGCTTGATATCTTCAAGCTTCTCATATCCGTTTCCGGAGTGGGCCCGAAGGCCGCAATATCCATCCTTTCCGTAATGTCTGCGCAGGACCTTATAAACGCAATAGTTGCCGAGGACGCAAAGGCCATATCCCGCGCTCCCGGTGTTGGCGCAAAAACTGCGGCAAGAGTGGTTCTTGAGCTTCACGACAAGGTTGAAAAGAACTTCTTTGTTTCCGCTGCTCCCGCCGTACCCACGACGGCGCAGGGAAAGAAAGGCGCAAAGTCTACAGGACACCTGAACGACGCAAAGGATGCGCTCCTCGTTCTCGGTTACTCCCGAAGCGAGGTTGCAAACGCCCTGACCGGAGTTGACCCAACACTTGATACGGAAGATATCATAAGAGCAGCCCTTGCAAAGCTGATGAAATAATGCTTCCATATAACAAAAGACACATAGGAAATGCCCGTGCTTTCCGCAAAAAAATGACACCCGAGGAACAAAAGCTGTGGTTTAACTTGTTAAAAAGACTTCCAATCAGAGTAAAACGACAGTTTTGTATTTCCGATTATATTGTAGATTTTTATATACCTTCTGTAAAGATAGTTATTGAGATCGATGGAAAGCAGCACCTCACACAGAAGCATAAAGAAAAAGACAAAATCAGAGATTCGCAGTTAGCATCCTTTGACATATCAGTTTTAAGATACAATAATGAAAGCATCAATTGTAATTTTAATGCTGTGGCTAAGGACATATTGGAAAAGCTAAGCCTGACCTTCGATGACCTAAAGCCTATAGCTTAAACATTAGAGCTCAGTTTAACTAAATTACTGTAGCAGAGGAAACGGTCTTCACCAATTCCGCCCCTTGCGAGGGGCGGGGGACCGCACAGAGCTGTCTTTAAATACAGTTAAATAGTATTATCAGCCCTGTACTGTGATTTTATCTGTACAAACAATGACTGCGGTGGTGGGGTAGTAGCTTTGACTACATCAAACCTCACTGCTATAAAATATAGTTTGCTTTTATCCTTTGCAACTACCCCTCCACCATCCATAAGGATGGTCCCCCTCCCCTCGCAAGGGGAGGAAAATGCAATCTCAACCTTACACCTATTATCGTAAAAAATCATAAGAGTAAAAAATCAAATAAAGAAGAGATACCAATGAACGAATTTGTAAACGATTTTGATTTTGAAAACAGAATAGTTGAGACCTCGTATACGGACGAGGACAGGGATAACGAGATCACCCTGCGCCCCGATTCCTTTGACGAATATATCGGTCAGGAAAAGGCTAAAGAGGTTCTCAAAATATATATCGATGCCGTTAAGATGCGAGGCGATACCCTTGACCACGTGCTCCTTTACGGCCCTCCCGGTCTCGGTAAGACCACCCTTTCCGGTATTATTGCGCAGGAGCTTGGGGTAAACTTCAGAGTTACCAGCGGCCCTGCCATCGAAAAGCAGGGAGACCTTGCCGCACTCCTCACAAACCTCGGTGAGGGCGACGTTCTCTTTATCGACGAGATACACCGCCTGAACCGTAACATCGAGGAGATTCTCTACCCCGCAATGGAGGACTTTTCCCTTGATATTATTATCGGCAAGGGCCCTGCGGCAAGAAGCATCCGCCTCCCCCTTCAGCATTTCACCCTGATCGGCGCAACAACGAGAGCAGGTCAGCTGACAACACCTCTCAGAGACCGATTCGGCGTTATCCTTCGCCTTGAGCTTTATACTCCCGAGGAGCTTGCTTCCATCGTTAAGAGAAGCGCAGGTATTCTCGGCGTTCCCATTGACGACGACGGAGCCTTGGAGATCGCTTCCCGCTCCCGCGGAACTCCCCGTATTGCAAACAGGTTTCTCAAGAGAGTCCGCGACTATGCTCAGGTCAGAGGCAACGGTGAGATCACCCTTGAGGTGGCTCAGGCTGCCCTCGGAATGCTTGAGGTGGACGAGCTGGGTCTTGACAACACTGACCGCAGAATGCTTGAAACAATGATAAAATACTACGACGGAAAGCCTGTTGGCCTTGAGACTCTTGCCGCTACCATCGGCGAGGAGGCTATCACCATCGAGGACGTTTACGAGCCTTATCTTATGCAGATCGGCTTTATTTCAAGAACTCCCCGAGGACGCGTTGTTACCCGTCTTGCCTACGAGCATCTCGGAATTCCCTACACTACCGCACCTGCCCCTCAGTCGACTGAAGGCTCTCAGATCAAGATTGACGAGTAGCGATTTATCTGTCGCGAGATCCAAATTGCAAGCAATTTGCCCTGCGGGTTTCGGCTTCGACACCTCGCACACGAGCCGTCTTCGCTCAAGATGACGCGAGGGATATGTGTCTTGTTAATTTGAAATGAAGTTTTCCGACTATTCGGAAAACTTCAATAATTATTCATTCTTCATTATTCATTCTTAATTATTCATTATCTTTAAATATACGGAGGTACAAAACAATGTTCATTTCCCCGAAACTCTCCCTTTCCGATATCCTCGGAAGCGGCTACACTCAGGCTATCGCCCGTGCAAACGATTTTCTCGGCGTTATGTCCTACGACGAGACAATGGCCATCGCTGACGAAAAGATCGATTTCTATCCCGAAGCTAAGCAGAAGAAGAATGACGAGCTCCTTTCAAAGGTAGGTACAGTTATCATCGAGCCCTTTGAAAACTGCCAGAAGGGTGCCGCAACCGATGCATTCAAGAATGCAACAAACACCGCTATGGCTCCTGTTACAGGATTTGGCAACTTCCGTATCGGTGAGGACGGAAAGCTCTACCTTATCGGCAAGAGCGAGCACTACCACACCCCCCTCGGACATCGCTTCGACGGCTACAAGCTTATTGACAACGCAAGAAAGATCGGCGTTCTCAATGCAACTCATAACAACACCCGCGGCTACATAACCCGTCTTATGGAGACACGCATCATCCAGATGGCAAACGGCATCGAATGGGATGACTGCGAGGCTACAAAGGCTATCAAGAACACAGATGACAAGAAGGTACTCAACCGCGTTATCAACCTTGAGACAGGCTCCCTCGCCTGCGAGGCAGGTCTTAAGATGATGCTCGCTCGCTTCTATAAGCTTGACCCCACCTTCCCCGAGCCTAAGTACGCAGGCAAGACTCCCGTATTCTTCATTATGGGTGACCTTAAGGGCGGCATCGAGGCAAATTACCACGGTACTACCGTCGTTGCTCAGACTCTCCGCGGTCTCTGGCCCGAGATTAGAGAAAAGGCAGCCCATGAGGAGCTTTACAAGGTAGTTCCCGTCTCCATCAACGATATCGCTGATTTCGAGGCCAAGATGAAGGAGTACAACTCCGGCAATTACAAGACCTGCGGCTTCTGCCACGAGATCATTCTCATGAACTACGGCGGAATCCGTCTTACTAAGGAATTCTTGCAGGCGGCTTACGCTCTCTGTAAGGAATACGACACCCCCACAATGTGCGACGAGATCCAGTCCTGCATGTGGTACGAGGGCGCGTTCCTCTTCCGTCTCTACGGCCTCACACCTGACTTCTCCATCGTTGGTAAGGGCTTCCCCGGCGGTGAATACCCTGCCTCCAAGATCATCACAAACGCTGATATGGATACCCTTAATCAGTTCGGCGCTCTCGTTACTAACGGTCAGGAGGAGCTTGCAAGCCTTGCATACCTCATTACAATGACATTTATGAAGGCTAACGGCAAGATCGTTTCCGAGCTTGGTCAGCGCTTTGACAAGGGACTCAAGGCTATTGCTGAAAAGCACTCCGGAAAGATCGTTTGCGCTGAGGGTCTTGAATTCCTCGCAGCTCTCCACTTCCACACAGTTGACGAGGCCGCAGCATTTGCAGGCAAGATGAAGGCTGCTTGTATCGACTCCTCCGTAATGCTCTATAAGGCGAACTGCGTTCCCGCACTTCTTATGAAGCCCCCCTTCATTGCAAGCGAGGCTACCATCGACTTTATCCTCAACACCATCGACACTCTTATCGGAGAGTAAGCTGCCGGTGGCAGAGTGAAAAGTGAAGAGAGAAAAGTTAAAAGAAAAGGAATATTTCCGTAAACAAAAATAAATTCTCTATAGCTCTCTCTTCCTTTTTAAAGTTTTTTGGGTACCTTTTTTTCAAAAAAGGTACAAAATCCAACACAAGGAAAATACTATGCTTGTAATCGGACTTGACGTAGGTACCACGGGCACGAAGGCCGTTGTCGTCGACAAGGGCGGCAACACACTTGGTTCCGGTTACCGTGAATACGCTCTTAAGAGCGAAGGCGGCAGAGTTACTCAATCTGCCGCCGACTGGTGGGATGCGGCAGTTTATGCAATCCGCACCGCCACCAAGGATATAGATAAAAATGAAATTGCGGCTATCAGCCTTTCCACTCAGGCGGCAAGTATGCTCTGCGCAGACTCCGACGGAGATGCAAAGAGCGAGGTCATCACCTGGATGGACACACGATCCGCCGCTGAGGCTGAGGAACTGAGCGCAGCTATCGGTAAGGAGGCTGTCTACAAAAAAAGCGGATGGCTTCCAACTCCCGTTCTCGACGCGGCAAAGATACTTTGGATCAAAAAGAACCTTCCCGAGCTTTTTAAATCTTGCGACTACTTTATCTCAACCCTTGAATATATGAATATGAAGCTTTGCGGACAGTGTGTCATCGACCCTACGAACGCCGCAATGCGCCAGATGTTTGATATCCAGACGGGCAAATGGGATAAGGATATACTCGACTACATCGGCATCGACGAGAGCCGTCTTCCAAAGGTGCTTCCCATCGGAGCTGAGGTGGGCAGCCTTACGGCAAAAGCAGCTGAGGAGCTCGGACTTCACACTGGCGTTAAGGTATTTAACGGCGCTCACGATCAGTACTGCGCATCTATCGGCAGCGGTGCAATTGACGCGGGAGATATGCTCCTTGCTACAGGCACCACGTGGGTAGTTCTCGGTATCACAGATAAGCTTCTCTATACAGAAAACCATATTTCCCCCGGAATCCACGCACTCCCCGGTCGATTTGGGGCTCTTGCAAGCCTTGTGAGTGCGGGAAGCGCGCTCAACTGGTACAAGAGCATTATTGACGGCGACTTCAAGGAAATGGACAGAAAGGCCGCTGAGAGAATGGAAAGCGCAAAGGATCTTTTCGTTCTTCCCTACGTTTGCGGCGCAGGATTCCCCCACAACCGTCCCGACCTTCGCGGAGCTATGATCGGTCTTGATAAAGGTCACGACAAGTATGATATTGCACGCGCACTTATGGAAGGCGTTGCCTTTGAGGCCGCAAGCGTTCTTGAACTCTTTAAAGAGCAGGGCATGAACATCTCCACTCTTATGATGACCGGCGGTGCCGCAAGAAGCGATCTCTGGTCTGAGATCGTTGGCTACGTTACGGGATGCGATATCTGGAGAATGCAGGAGCCCGAGACCTGCTGTATCGGCGCGGCTATGACTGCGGCTGTTGGATGCGGAATGTTTAAGGACTACAACGAATGCCGCTCTGTTATGGTAAAGCGTGAAAAGCTTGAGCTTTGCGATCCCGCAAAACGAGAGTTCTACCGTGAAAAGCTTGAAAAGTATACCCGTCTCGTAAAGGTGCTCAAGGAAATATGACCATCAGAAAAGCTAACCGAGACGACATTCCTTCCCTTCTCCGCCTTCTTTCGCAGGTACTTGAGGTGCATCACAGGGGTCGCCCCGATCTATTCAAGGGAAATGCCGTAAAGTATACTGCAGAGGAGCTTGAGGAGCTTCTTGCAGATACCAGCCGTCCTGTTTTTGTCAGCGAGAACGAAAACGGGTATATAACAGGCTACTGCTTCACTGTATTTCAGCAACATATCGGCAACAATATCCTCACCGACATAAAGACCTTATACATTGACGATCTTTGCGTTGATGAGACCTGCCGAGGACAGCATATAGGAACCTTTCTTTACAACTATGTGAAGGACTTTGCGAAATGCGAGGGATGCTATAACGTTACCCTTAACGTGTGGGCTTTAAATGAAGGTGCTATAGGCTTTTACAAGGCCCTCGGTATGAAGACCCAGAAGATCGGAATGGAAGAAATATTATAATACAATTGCCTAACAAAAAAGACCTTGTTCAAAACAGGGTCTTTTTTAATCGTAAATATCATTGTATTTTCTTTTGATGGGGAGGTAATGATGCAATATGGCTACAAAGCGAAGAAAGGAATAGGCTAAAGCCTTCCCCCATGATTGGGGGGAAGGTGTCACTCGCAGGTTGCGTAGCAAACTGCTAGTGACGGAAGAGGGTTGCTACCTGGGCGAGAACCATACAGGGCAATTTATGTGGTCCAAAGAATGATATAATAAACGATGCTACTTTTTCTATCATTTAAAGTTCAACTAAATTTATAGACAGTTCTTGTCCAGATAGCAAACCCTCATCCACCGCAAGCGGTCCCCCTTCCCCCCGATCTTCGGGGGAAGGCTTTTTTTAGTCCTGACTCTCTTTATAGCCATGTTATTGTCTTAATCCCCTACTCAAACTCCAATTCATCTTTTAGGCAAACGACAAAAAAGGAGCTCCGAAATTCGGAGCTCCTTTAATTTTGGAATTATTACTTATCCCATCCGTCGTAACGGCCGTACTGGCAGTCGTTATTACCGGACTCTGTTGTGAACATCTCGAGCATGTTGATGGGGTCATCAAAGTCTGCGAGCCAGCCCTCACGAGCGATATCGAAGTTACCGTTCTTACGCTCCTGAAGGAATGTGTTCCACTCAACCTCAACGATGTTGATTACGATGCCGATCTCAGCGAAATCCTGCTGCATGGACTCAGCAGCTGCAACGTGACCTGTACCGTCGTTTGTGAGGTAGTCAATAACGATGGGGTTCTCATCGGAGAGCTTGCCATCCTCGAACTTGTAGCCTGCAGCCTTGAGGTACTCAATAGCCTTTTCTACGCAAGCCTCGGGATCCTCAGCCTTAGCGAGTGCATCGTAGTAGGAGTTAGCCTCAGCATCCTTCTTGAATACGCCGCCGTTACCGTCAGCCATACCGAGAGGAATGTAGGAGGAAGCTGCTACCTGACCTGTCTGACCTACGTTTTCGCAGATATAGTCACGGTCGATGAGGATGTTGAATGCGAGACGCATGCAAGCAGCCTCTTCAGCAGTCTTATCCTTGAAGAGGTCGGAATTTACGTTGAATGCAACGTAGTAAGTACCGAGGTTGTCAACGATCTTGAACTCGTCGTTATCAAGGAGAGATGCGATCTCGTCTGTAGGAACAGAGTCGATGAAGTCAACGTTACCTGCATTGTATGCAGCGTAGATAGCTGTATCGTCAGCGGAGAGCATGAACTCGAGCTTGTCGATTGTAACAGCGTCAGCGTTGTGGTAGTTGGGGTTCTTCTCGTATGTCATAGAAGTATCGTGCTTCCAATCTGTGCATACGAAGGGACCGTTGGAGATAAAGCCTGCCTCTGTGCACCAGCCGCCGGGAGTTGTCTTCCAGTCAGCGTTAGCCTCAACAGCTGCCTTAGGTACGGGGAAGAATGTGGGGAATGCCATAAGGCCTTCGATGTAAGCGCAGGGAGCGATGAGCTTGAACTCGAGAGTTGTAGCGTCAAGAGCCTTAACCTCGATTGCGCCGTCCTTATCGTAACCAACGAAGTTGGAGAACATGTAGCCGTAGTCAGAAGCTGTTACGGGAGAAGCAGCTCTCTTCCAGGAGTACTCGAAGTCTGTAGCATCGAGCTTGGAGCCGTCGGACCACTTGAGGTCTTCTTTAAGTGTTACTGTGTAAGTAACGTAGCCGTTCTCGTCGGGCTCGGATACTTCGTAGCCTGTAGCGAGATCGGGAACTGTCTTACCCTCTGCGTCGTAGGTGTAGAGACCTGCGAAGGAGTTAACTGCGAGGCACGCGCCGTCAACGGAAGAGTTGAGAGCGGGGTCAAGGAAGTCGGGCTCGGAAGCGAGGTTAAGACGGAGGGTGTCAGCACCGTTAGCCATCTTTGTTGTGTAGAAGAACTTGTAACCGAAGAGGTTAGCGAAGATGCCGTCTACATAGTCCTTCTGCATGTAAACGTCATTGTAGTAGTAGAGGGGGATAACCGCGCCGTTAGACATAAGGATATCCTCAGCATCGTGCATGAGCTCTACGCGCTTTGCGTAGTCAGTCTCAGCCTTGATTTCAGCGATGAGCTCGTCGTACTTCGCCCAGTCGTTTACGGGGTCGATAAATGCATCGCTGAGAAGATCTGCTGCGTTTGCAACCTTCTCATCGTCACCCTTATCACCTGCGGGATCCTTGGTGTCACCGGCGCAAGCAACGAGAGCGAAAACCATGATAGAAGCAAGAAGCAGTGCAAGAAGTTTCTTCATTTCATTTTCCTCCGAAGAAATAATATTTTATTACAAAAACCGTCAAAATGAAATCCAACTCTATTGAAGTTTCATTTTGCGAATTAATGTTCTTAGGAATTATGCGGGTATTATAGCACTTTTTAAATAAAGATGCAATAGTTTTGCATAATTTTCTTGTAAAAATTGCATTATTTATTAAAACAAGCAACCATATGACCGTTACCTCGGTCTGTAAGTGTAGGACATTCCTTTGCGCACTGCTCCGTTGCATAGGGACAACGGGTACGGAATGCGCAGCCTGTGGGCATATTAAGAGGACTGGGAACGTCTCCCTCAAGAACGATACGCTTACGGCTTCTCGTTATATTGGGGTCGGGAATGGGGATCGCTGACAGAAGTGACTGAGTATAGGGATGAAGGGGATTTGCATTAAGATCGTCACTGTCTGCGATCTCTACTATCTTACCGAGATACATTACCGCAATTCTCTTGGAAATATGATGGACCACGAGAAGGTCGTGTGCAATAAAGAGGTATGCAACTCCAAGCTTTGCCTGAAGATCCTCAAACATATTGATGACCTGAGCCTGAATGGAAACGTCAAGTGCGGACACGGGCTCGTCGCACACGATGAACTTAGGGTCCACCGCAAGAGCGCGGGCAATACCGATACGCTGACGCTGACCGCCTGAAAACTCGTGAGCATATCTTGTGGCGTGCTCTGAGTTAAGGCCTACGTAATTCATAAGCTCAAGCACCTTTTCGCGGCGCTCTTTTCTGTTTGAATAAAGCTTATGCACGTCGAGAGGCTCACCGATGATGTCCTCGACTGTCATTCTGGGGTCAAGAGAGGAATAGGGATCCTGGAATACCATCTGCATCTTTTTTCTCATGCGGTTGATATTCTTCTTCGTAACCTTTTCACCGTCGAAGATGATCTCGCCGGCTGTAGGCTCATAAAGATGAAGGAGAGTTCTGCCGACAGTAGTCTTCCCGCATCCGGACTCACCTACAAGGCCGAGAGTCTCGCCCTCATTGATAGTAAAGGAAACGTCGTCTACCGCCTTAAGAGGAATAGTCTTAAAGCCTGACTTCACAGGGAAATACTGCTTAAGATTCTTAACTTCAAGAAGTGTCTTACTCACAAGCATTGCCTCCTTCCTCTTCCATCATTTTTTTAACGTTCATCCAGCAGGATGCCTTATGAGTTTCGCTGATCTCCACTTCCTCAGGCTGTTCTGTGAGACAGATCTTCATACACGCATCGCAGCGTGCCGAGAAGGAGCAGCCCTTAGGGAGATTCAGCATATTGATAGGAGTACCTGCAATGGGAACGAGGCGCTTCTTCGCTTCATCAAAGGTAGGAATAGAACGGAGAAGACCCTTTGTGTATTCGTGGCGGGGATCGTAGAAGATATCCGCCGCAGTACCGCGCTCGCAGATGCGTCCGCCGTACATTACGACTATATTATCGCACATATCGGCGATAACTCCAAGGTCGTGAGTTACGAGAATAACGGCCATACCAAGCTGCTCCTGAAGCTTCTGGATAAGCTCAAGGATCTGGGCCTGAATAGTTACGTCAAGAGCCGTTGTGGGCTCATCGGCAATAAGGATATCGGGCTCGCAGGCAAGGGCCATTGCGATCATTACTCTCTGGCGCATACCGCCGGAGAGCTCATAAGGATACTGCTTGAGTCTTTTATGAGGATCGTTGATGCCCACAAGCTCAAGAAGCTCTGCGGCTCTCGCCTTTGCCTCTTTTCCCTTTCTGTCGGTATGGAGCTTTATTGCCTCAGTCAGCTGATTACCGATGGTAAACACGGGGTTAAGGCTCGTCATAGGGTCCTGAAAGATGATGGAGCAGCACTTTCCGCGGAAAGACCTCATCTGCTTTTCCGTATACTGTGTCAGCTCCTCGCCCTTATACTTGATGGAGCCGCCAACGATCTTGCCTGTATCGGCAAGGATCTGCATTATAGAATATGCCGTTACGGACTTACCTGATCCCGACTCGCCTACGATACCGAGTATCTCACCGCGGTCAAGCTCGAAGGTCACGCCGTTTACCGCCTGCACCTCACCGGAATCGGTAAAGAAGGAGGTATGAAGATCCTGAACACTTAAAAGTTTTTCGCTCATTTATATACCCTCCTTACTTTTTAAGCTTGGGGTCGAATGCGTCTCTCAGACCGTCACCAAGAAGGTTAAGAGAGAGAACGATAAGACAGATTACGATAGCGGGAAAAATAAGCTTATGGGGATAGCTCTGAAGTCCTGAGCGCGCCGCATTTGCAAGAGAGCCGAGGGAAGGCATGGGTGCCTTAACACCAAGGCCGATAAAGCTGAGGTAGCTCTCTGTGAAGATAGCGGAGGGCACCTGAAGAGCCGTTGAAATAATAATTACGGAGAGACAGTTGGGAAGGATATGAGTTCTGATGATTCTTCCGGGCTTTGCGCCGATGGAGCGAGCCGCAAGAATATACTCGTTTTCCTTGATGGAGAGGATCTGACCTCTTATAAGACGCGCCATGCTTACCCAGTAGAGGCATCCGAACACGATAAAGATGGAGATCATATTGGAGCCAAGGTCTGCAAGGATAGTGCCGGGCTTAAACTTGATAGCCTCATTGAGCACGACGGAAAGCAGGATGATGATAAGCATATCGGGGAGAGAATAGATAATATCAACTATTCTCATTATTATAAGGTCCACCTTGCCTCCGAAATAACCCGATATACTTCCTATAAGCATACCGATGATAAGAACGATAAGGCTGGCAAAAATACCGACAACAAGAGATATTCTCGTTCCGTATACCACACGGATAAAGTAGTCGCGGCACTGCTCGTCAGTACCGAAGATATGGGGGAAGCGTTCGCCGCCCTCCTCGATAAATTTCTGCTCAGCTTCGCTGTACTCAAAGGGAGCGAGGTTCTTTGCACCCTTATCGCGTCTGCCGTTTACGGAAAGCATTTCCTCGTATCCGTAGGGCACGATCATGGGAGCTATAATAATAGTAAGGATAACTATTGAAAGAAGAACGATACTGATAACAGCAAGGGGGTTTTTAAAAAGGCGGCGCATACCGTCCTTAAAGAAGGTAACGCTTTCGCTCATTACGTCCTGCTGGCGCTTCTCTTCCTCAGTTGCAGGTGCAAACTTTGAGAGGTCGATCTGGGCTGACAGGAATTTCTTTTTGGGATATTCGGGATTCTTATTCATTTCGCCTCTCCTCTCTTAGTTGAATTTGATTCTGGGGTCAACCAGCTTATAGAGCAGGTCACATATAAGGTTTGCAATTACCATGATAGTTGCAAGGAACACAGTGGTCGCCATAATGAGAGTATAGTCACGGTCATTGATAGCAGTTACGAATTTGCTTCCGATACCGCCGACGGTGAAGATAGTCTCAACTACCATAGAGCCTGTGATGATATATGCGATCTGAGGGCCTGCATACGTGATTACGGGGATGAGAGAGTTACGGAGAGCGTGCTTAAAGATCACGAAAAGGCGTGATACGCCCTTGGACTTTGCAGTACGGATATAATCCTGTCCGAGAGCATCAAGCATACTTGTCTTTGAGAGACGTGTAACGTAGGCCGTAGGATATGCTGCAAGAGCGATTACGGGAAGCACGTAGTTAGTATCCGTAGCGCTCCATACGGGAAGCCATCCAAGCTTGATACAGAACACCCACAAAAGCAGCGTTGCAAGAACGAAGCTGGGTACTGCTGTAAACAGCGTTGACAAAAATACGATTATTCTGTCGGGCAGCTTATTTCTCATAAGAGCCGCAACGCTTCCGAATATTGTTCCGAGAGACAGAGCAAACGCCATCGCCATAAGACCGAGCTTTGCGGAAATGGGGAATGACTCTGCAAGTATATCATTGATCTGACGGCCGTTCTTGAGGGATACTCCAAGGTCACCCGTTACAAGTCCCTTAAGCCAGTTTACAAACTGAACGGGGAGCGGATCGTCAAGACCGTATCTTGCATTGAGCGCATCAATGGTTGACTGGTCAAGAGCCTTTTCTCTGTTAAACGGACCGCCGGGAACGGCGTTCATTGTAAAAAATGTGATTACGCATATTATAAATACTGTAAGAACAGCAAGCAATACGCGCTTGATTACATATTTTCCCACATTCTTACTCCTCTCGTAATTAATCTTGTATATATCAAATTGACTTTTGAATTAATTAACTTTAGTTTATGCAAAAAGCAAGAAGTTCAAAAAGATATTTCATTAGGCTTTATTATAGCTTTTAATTCATTGTTTGTCAACTTTTTTCGGATATTTTCCAACAATTATGCTCAATTACACAAATTTCTCAACTGTTTTTGTCAATGATTTGATATTTATGCACCAACGCCCAGCTATACCGTTTTTTGAAAGTTATCATGAAAGCATTTGCATTTTTGCAAGTTCCACTGGTAAAAATGTCAATTTATTATTTTTGCGCCGTTGTTTTTCGTTCATATGCCTAATTTTCCAAGCGCTTTTTTGTACAATAATGTGATAAACTATCAACTATTGCAGGATTTGTTGCAAAAAACGGCCTGCAAGCGCCACTGTACATTGTTTTCTCTTGATATTACTTTACAAATGGAAACAGCCGATCGGAGCATCAAAAAAGCACAGGCGCGAATGGCGCACCTGTGCTTTTTATCTTAAACCGTTTTATCAGAAGCTTCTTCCTCCGCCTCCGTGGCTTCTTCCGGAAGAGGACGTGTGGCTGCTCGATGAGGATTTTTCGGGCAGCTTTTCTCTTGTGACAGTTCTGTAAAGATACATATCCGAGGAGCGTGTTAGATTAAGGCTTCCCTTTTTCAGGTAGTCTCCTGCCTCGCTCCTGCTTCTTACGCTCTTGAGCTGACCCTTCATCACACCCGTGGCAATGAGAGCAATAACAAGACCGACAACGATCGCCACTCCCGCAATGAAAAAGTAGTTCGTAGGATATCCGTTTACTGCTCCGTCAATATAAAACTCACAGTATTCCGCATAGGTAAGGATAGCGCCGGCATAGTTCTCATTATCAATATCATATTCCATCATATCGAATATGTTTTCAATATCGAGATCGGTTATAGCTTCTATGCAAAGACCCGTGGTGGATATCCACATCTCTCTGCCTCCCATATCTATAAGAAGCAGAACTCCGCTATGATCACTTCCCTGACCGTAGCCGTTATAATCGAAATAATCATCCGCAAATTCCATGGGACTCTTATCCTCTGTTGTGGTAACGGTAACGACCACCACGTCAGCAGAAAGCTCCGTGCTGATACGGTCAAGCTCTGAAAGTATCTCAAGCTCATCTTTCTCCGTGAGGATATCAGCGCCGTCTGAAAGCCTCGGTGGCACATCCTGAGAAGAAACGCAAACCGCCAAGGATATGCAGAGAAGGAGCGCAAGCAATACAGCCAAAATCTTGTTCTTCATATTGCCCTCCTTACCCTATAAGGGATATGAGACAGCCAATGGCAAATATTGCCGCTGACGCAATCCCCCAGATGCCGAAAAGCCATTTTTTGAATGCCTTTTTATCCATAGGAAGATCGCCTACGAATTTGCCCGTCTGACCGTTCATTGCAAAGATATATTTCTCGCCGCCCCACTGGGTGTTAAGGATCCACAAAGGATAGAGGGCGTATCTTGCCCTACCCTCTGAAAGATCCACGCTTGAAGCCTCGGGAAGCACCGTGGTATAGCCCTCAACCGTTGCGGCAAAGGCCTCCTCTGTGCTTCTCTGTATTCTTTCGTTTGCGCGCTTGATGCTTTCATTTTCATCAACGTCATACTTATGGGCAAGGTATCCGGAAAGATATGCAGTCTGAAAATCAACGGCCTCAGAAAGGTTAAAGGGCTCAACTGATTCCATAAGCGCATCGTCCATCTTGGTGGAGCCGTCAACGGGTACTCCCTCAAAGCCGAGAGAGCCCTCTCTCGTAACGTTAAAAAACGAGGTCTCAGTATAACGGTACGTTGAATCGCTCCAGACGCGAACTCTCGTTGCCTTATATCTTATACGGGCATTGGCATCCGTATCAAAGAGCCAGAAGGGGACGTATACTCCCTTCACCTCTTCAATATGGTTTTCGTCCTTGAAGCTCTTGGGGAGAAGCCTCTTACCCATATAATGCTTTTTCAAGGCCTCCTTGGCCGCCTTCTTATCAAGCTTGAAGGGGATGACGATATCGGGCTTTAATGCTCCCGCAAACTGCCCCGTCATAATTACGGGATTTGAGCAGAAGGGGCAATGGGTAGCTCCGAGGGTCTCGTCTCCAACGATCTCACCTCCGCAGGAATTGCATATGTAGGAATAGAGAGAACCGTTCTCCCCCTCCTGCCATTCCTTTCCCGGAGATACGTTCCAGTTAAACTCGGATGTGCGGTCGCCTGATAGCTCCTCGTCGTATGCGAGAAGAGTCTCCATCTCAAACTCTGTATCGCAATAGGGACACTTCATTGCCTGAATGGAGCTGTCAAACTCTATGGCTCCGCCGCAACAGGGACACTTATATTCTTTAAGCATCGCCTATGCCTCCTTTATTATTTAATATCTTCGTCTGTAAAGGGGTCGCCGCACTCAGGGCAGAATTTCGGAGGATTATGAGGATCCTCAGGCTCCCATCCGCACTTATCGCAACGGTAGAGGGGAGCGCCCGCAGGCTTCTTTGCGCCGCACTCTGCGCAGAACTTACCCTTATTTACAGCTCCGCAGGAGCAGGTCCAGCCGCCCTCTGCAGGCTTAGGTGAACCGCACTCTGTGCAGAACTTGCCCGTAGCTGTAGCGCCGCAGGAGCACTTCCAGCCTTCAACTGCAGGAGCAGGAGCAGGAGCGGGTGCCGCCGCAGGCTGCTGCTGTGCCTGCTGACCCATTGCAAAAAGATTCTGAGCGTTCATTCCGCCTGCGTTCATAGCCATTCCCATGCCCATAAAGCCGGTCATTGCGCCGCCCTCGTTTGCCGCTGCCGCCTTCATTGCATCAGCCTGTGCGCCAACGAGAGTTGCAGCTGCCATTGTGGGATCGCGCATAATGGCAGTACGCTGTGCCTGCTTGATCATTTCCGCATCCTCATCGGGAAGAGTTACAGAACCGAGAGCAACGCTGACTACGGTAAGTCCTCTAAGATCTCCCCACTTTGCGCTGAGGGCAGTGTTCATTGCAGCCTCAAGATCAGTATTATGAGTTACTATCTGATTGGGGCGAAGCTCAAGCTCGGAGAGCTTTCCGAATGCAGGCTGAAGAGCTGAGATAAACTCAGTTTTAAGCTGGCTCTCGATCTCTTCGCGGGTATACTCATAGGAAACGTTTCCGCAAACGTTAGTATAGAAGAGGATGGGGTCTGCTATTTTGTAGGAATAGATACCGGAGCATCTTACGGACACGTCGATATCAAGACCGATCTTTGAGTCCACCACGCGGAAGGGGATAGGATTTGGTGTTCCGAACTTATTATCCATAAGCTCCTTTGTGTTGAAATAATAAACTCTCTGATCCTTACCGGTGTCGCCGCCGTAGGTAAATCTCTTACCTATAGCCTTAAAGGTATCAATGATACCCTTTCCGAGCTTTCCCGTAAAGACGGAGGGCTCAGTTGACGCGTCGTAGGTAAATTCGCCGGGCTCTGCGCAAAATTCAACCACCTTGCCCTGCTCAACGATGATCATTGCCTGACCGTCTGCCACCGCAATTCCTGAGCCGTTTGAAATAATATTATCCTCACCCTTTGTGTTGGATGAGCGGCCGCTCTGCTTTTTCTGACCCTTTCTTACAAGAACGTCTACGGGGAGCGCATCGCAATAGAAAAATTCCTTCCACTGATCGGCAAGAACTCCGCCGACAGCACCTATACCTGCTTTTATAAGTCCCATAACAGAACTCCTTTCTGTATATCAAAGATTTTTAGTAATAAAATAGTATCGTTATAAAAATTATAGCACAGATTCTGTTCACTTTCAATAACCAAAGTCCCCTTTTTATACATAAACATTATGAAATTGACATTGAAAAAAGAATTTTGCTGTGTTATAATATACCTCGTTTTCAGTTACTTTTTCAAAGCGAGTATAAAAATGGACAAGAAAAAATTATTAAAATATATGCTTATTACCCTTGAGCTTGCAGCTCTCGGGATCGTTATTGGAATCGTCTGCGGTATTATTGGAAGTGCCTTTTCCCACTCCGTCGCTTTCGTTACCTCTCTTCGGTCAAATCACCCTTGGATCCTGTATCTTCTTCCTCTCGGCGGTCTTTTATCCGTTTTTCTTTACAAAGTATTTAAGGTGACGGATACGGGTACTGATGACGCCGTTGAAACAGCACACACGGATAAGAAGGTATCTCCCCTTCTCACTCCTGCAGTTTTCATCTGCTCCGTTATCACCCACCTTTTCGGAGGAAGCGCAGGCCGCGAGGGCGCGGCACTTAAAATGGGAGGTGGTATTGCCGCTTTCTTCTCAAATATCCTGAAGCTTGACGAAAGGACCCGCCGCACAGTTGCCCTTGCAGGTATGGCTGGCGTTTTCGCCGCAGTATTCGGAACTCCCCTCGGCGCCGCAGTTTTCTGCGTTGAGGTAGTGCGCTCCCGCACGGTTCGCTGGTGGGGAATAATCACGGCTCTCATTTCAAGCACTACAGCATACGTCGTATCTCTTCTTCTTTTCGTAAAACCCGAGAGATATCATATAGACGTAATACCTTCGTGGTCTCTCGATACCCTCTGGAAGTTTCTTCTCCTGTCGGCGGCAGGCGGTATCGTTGCATTTATTTTCTGCACTGCAATGCACCTTTTTTCAAAGGGCGCAAAAAAGATACTGAAAAACGATTATCTGAGAATTTCCGTTATTGCCGCGATCATCGTGCTCCTCACCTTTATCGTAGGCACAACAGATTACAACGGCGGCGGAATCAACATAATTGAGGGAATCTTCCACGGACACTCGGAGTCCGTCGGATACGAATCCTTCGCCTTGAAGATACTTTTCACAGCTCTCACCGTAGCCGCAGGATACAAGGGCGGCGAGATCGTTCCCGCATTCTTTACGGGTGCGACCTTCGGATGTGCTTTCGCCCCTCTTCTCGGCTTTTCGGGCGCATTCGGCGCTTCTGTCGGCATGATATCTCTTTTCTGCGGCGTTACAAACTGCCCTATTGCAACGGTAATTCTTGCAACGGAGCTTTTCGGAACGGAAAGCCTACCCTTCTCCATTATTGCAGTTATTATGAGCTTCCTCTTTTCCGGCGAGCCAAGTCTTTATGATCACAAAAAATTCCCATTCAAGGACTTAAAAATGGGAATGTAACAGAAAAAGAAAGAACCATCTTGAAGATGGTTCTTTCTGCTTGTCGATAAAGGTATCGACAAGCTGACTTCGGGCTGTCGAAAAGGATGCAGAAGCCGTGAATTGTCCGTCGTCGGCGTACAAAGGTACGACAGAGGGACAATTCGCGGCTAAATAGCCGCATTTAACAATGAAATCCGCCGAAATAATCGGCGGATTTCTACTTTTTTACTGCGTTTTTCACTTATCTAAATACTATATGTTTTGCGGCTTTTGTTCTGCGCCTTTTTCGACAGACTGAAACGGAGCTGCCTTTGGCAACTCCGTTTTTAATTACTCGTTATTCATTCAAATTATTAAGCCTCAGCTGTCCGCAGGAGGCGTCGATATCGCTTCCAAGACGGCGGCGGATGGTGGCGTTCATTCCGTGACTTTCAAGAAGAGAACGGAATCTTTCCGCCCCCTTTCTGTCGGGCGCCTCAAAGCCTGTCTCCGTAACCTTATTGAGCATAATAAGATTTATGTGGGAGGGCCCTCTCATTCCCTTTTTCAGAAGATCTGCCAGTGCCTTTGCATCTGCCTCGCTGTCATTCTCACCGGAAATGAGAGTATACTCAAAGGATACTCTTCTTCCCGTTTTCTCAAAGTATGCGCGGCAAGCCGCCATAAGGTCGGCTATGGGATACTTATTATTAACGGGCATAAGGGACGAGCGGCGGGCATCGTTTGCCGCGTGAAGAGATATGGACAGTGTTACGGGAAGTCCCTCCTCAGAAAGCTTCTTTATTCCGGGGATGAGTCCGCAGGTAGATACGGATATATGGCGAAGGCCGATATTTAGACCCTCGGGACTTGACACAAGGCGAAGGAATTTCACCGTGTTATCGTAATTATCAAGAGGCTCGCCGATACCCATCATTACGATTCCGCCGACCCTCTCCCCCGTGTCGCGCTGAATGACCACTATCTGACCGAGTATCTCCGAGGCTGTCAGATCTCTTGCCCTTCCCCTGAGAGTAGATGCGCAGAACTTGCATCCCATTCTGCAGCCCGCCTGGCAGGACACGCAGACCGTGTTTCCGTGCTCGTAGCGCATAAATACGCTTTCAACGCACTCCCCGTCAGTCATACGCATAAGATACTTTACGGTTCCGTCCTTTTTGGAGACCTGCTTTTTCGCAATTTCAGGGAGACGGTAATCGCACTCAGCGGCAATTTTCTCACGAAATGCGGCAGGAAGATTTTTCATTTCAAAAAGAGGAGCGCCCTTTTGCATCCAGCCGAAAAGCTGCTGTCCGCGGAATTTTTTATCGCCGAGCTCAACGGCAAGGCTCTCGCACTGGGCGAGAGTATAACCTAAAATATCAGGCTTCACTAAGGGTTCCTCACTTTCTTTTCATTTTGCAGATATAGAAGCCGTCGGTGCCGTCGCTGTGGGGCATAAGCGTCAGGCTTCCCGCACATTCTCCCTTTGCCCAGGTGAAGGGTTCAAGGGCAAATTCGCCGTTATTTTCAAGGAATTTTTTGCACACCTCGAAGTTTTCCTCGGGGTTCAGGGTGCAGGTGGAATACACAAGTGTTCCCCCGCGCTTTACGTATTTTGCCGCGCCGCAAAGAACGTCGTACTGAATGGCAGGTAGATTATCTATGGAAGAGATATCCTTATACTTGATATCCGGCTTCTTTCCGATAACTCCCAGACCTGAGCAGGGGGCATCGCAAAGAACACGGTCTGCCGCCTCAAAAAGAGCTTCGTCGGGCTTTCTCGCATCTCTCTTCTCTGTGGTAATTATACGGATACCCAGCTTTTCAGCGCCCTTATTTATAAGAGGGAGCTTATTTTCGTGGATATCATAGGAGCGGAGATTACCCTCGTTTTTCATATTTAAGGCAACGGCAAAGCTTTTGCCGCCGGGGCAGGCGCAGGTATCTATAACGGTCTCGCCGGCCTTTGCTCCGAGAACGTGAGCGCAGAGAGCGCTCGCCTCGTCCTGCACAAACCAAAGCCCCTGCTCTATCCCCTCGGAGATACCCTCAAAGCTTTCGGTGCAAATACAGTCGGGCACGAGCATAGACTTTTTTGCTCTCAACCTCTCACACGCCTCGTCAACGGATATCTTCAAGGTATTTACGTGAAGGGTTATCTTCTCGCTTTCAAAAAAGGCTTCAAAGATACTACGTGCCGTTTCATATCCAAACCACTTTACAAATCGGCCGCAAAGGTCACGGGGCACGGAATAAGCAAGAGAAAGATACTCCACGCTTCCCTCCTTTGGGAGAGGAAGCTTTTTTTCGTCTCGTAGAAAGGAGCGAAGGAGAGCATTTACAAAGCCTCCCGCACGTCTTCCTGCCAAGGTCACAGACTCGTCCACCGCGGCGTGGTCGGGGATCTTATCCATAAAGGAAAGCTGATAAATTCCCATTCTCAGCGCCGCCAAAGCCTCAGGGTCTATTGTCTCAAGAGGAGTTCTTGAATACTTTTTGATCACCGCGTCAAGGGTCATTATCCTTTCCCAGACGCCGTAGACAAGGGCAGTATAAAGTCCGCGGTCGGGCCCCGAAAGCTCTGCCTTTGTCAGAGTTGAGTTGACCTCGAGATTTGAATACTTGCCGCTTTTTATTTTCATAAGAGAAGCGTGAGCCGCCTCTCTTGCAGGATTTACTTTTCCCATTTCAGCACGTCACCGAGCTCGATACGGCGGCCTCTCACAAAGTCGCCCGCTGACATTTTTCCTTTTCCCTCGGGAACCACTGCCGTTACCTTGATCTTCTTGCCGCCGCCTACAACTACCTCAAAGCCGTCCTTTTGGAGGGCGCATACCGTACCGGCCTTCGCCTCCGAAGCGCCGCCTGCGGCTACTGCGGAAACGATCTTAAGAAGACGTCCGTCGGGAGTTTTCGTTACTGCAAGGGGGAATGGAGAAAGGCCGCGGATGCGGCAAAGGAGCTTTTCGCGATCAAGTGAGAAATCAATGATGCAATCGTCCTTTGTGATCTTCTCGGCATAGTTTGCGAGGCTGTCATCCTGCTTTTCGCGTACTGCAGTACCCTCTTCAAGGGCCTTCATAGCCTTTACAAGTGTTCTTCCGCCGATCTCAGCCAAGCGATCGTGAAGAGTTTCAAAATTATCCTCCTCTGTAATGGGAGTTGTTTCCTTGAGGATCATATCTCCCGTATCAAGGCCAACGTCCATATACATAACGGTGATTCCCGTTTCCTGTTCACCGTCCATCAGCGCACGCTGAATGGGGGCTGCACCGCGGTACTTAGGAAGGATTGAGCCGTGAGCATTGATACAGCCGTATTTGGGATAATCAATAATATAGGGAGGGAGGATCTTTCCGTATGCCGCAACGATTATGATATCGGGCGCGAGCTCTTCAAGAGTATCCTTGAATGCCTCGCCCTTCAGAGTTTCGGGCTGGTATACTCTGAGTCCCTTCTCCTCCGCAAAGACCTTTACGGGGGGAGGGGTGAGCTTATAGCTTCTGCCCTTGGGCTTATCGGGCTGTGTTACGACTCCCACAACGTCGTATCCTGCATCAACGATAGCACTGAGGCATACCTTTGCAAAATCGGGAGTTCCCATGAATAATACTTTCATATGCTTTTCCTTTTAAAGAATATAGAATAAAGAATAGAGGATAAAGAATAAATACTTTATTCTACCTCCAGCTCGTCGGGGTCCACCATCTGTGCGTGATCCACAAAGAGGATACCGTCAAGGTGATCGATCTCGTGGCAGAAGGCTCTTGCCTTAAGGCCGCTTCCGCTGACGGTGAACTCCTCACCCTTTCTGTTTTGCGCCTTTACAGTCACCTTCATGGGGCGCTTTGTTATTCCCCACTTACCGGGAGAGGAAAGACATCCCTCGATCTCCTCCTGCTGACCGCTTCTTTCGATGATCTCGGGATTGATAAGCTCGATAAGCTCACCCTCCTCTACCTCAACGAGGGCAATACGGCGTCTTACACCTACCTGAGGAGCCGCAAGGCCGCATCCGTCTGCCTTATGAAGAGTTTCTGCCATATCATCAAGAAGTGTGATTATTCTGGGTGTGATCTCCGTTACCTCGCGGCACTTTCCGCGAAGGACGGGATCACCCTCTTTTACTATATTAAGAATTGCCATTTTAATTATTTCCTTTCTCAGATATCAAAAGATCAAAGACTTGACGGGTTCAGGTCTGCCGTCACCGTCACGTTTTTTGCCGATTTTCCGAATTCGCACAGCAGGCGGGATATGAATTGCCTTGCGCGCTTGTTCAGTCTGCATTTGATCACAAGCCTCATTCGGCAGGTGTTCTGTATTTTATAAACTGGTGCTTCAAACGGACCGAAGACTACTGCCTCCACGTCCTTATATTCACCCGACAAAAGCTCCTTCGTTCTGTCGGAAAGCTTTGCAGCGCAAGCCCCAAGGAGTGATTCGTCCGTTGCCGACATGGTGATAACGCCTATATCGCAAAAGGGCGGGAACACCAAAGCCCTTCTTAAGCGTATCTCCTTTTCATAAAAGGACTTATAATCCTGCTCGCCTGCAAGGCGGATGACATCGCTGTCTGGATTTGCAGTCTGCACAACGGCAGTTCCCGCCGCGGCTCCTCTTCCCGCGCGGCCCACCACCTGAGTGAGCATTGAAAAGGTCTTTTCCGAGGCTCTGAAGTCATCAAGAAAAAGGCTTGAGTCTGCGTTCATTACTCCAACAAGGGTAACTCTTGGAAAATCGTGGCCCTTAGTTACCATCTGGGTTCCTAGAAGGATATCCGCTTCGCCGGCGCGGAACTTTTCAAGTATCTTCTCATGTGAGTTCTTCGTCTGGGTGGTATCCATATCCATTCTGAGAACTCTCGCTCCCGGAACGATCCTTTCGATCTCCTCCTGAGCCTTCTGAGTGCCGCAGCCCATAAAGCGAAAATGCTCCGCGCTACAGGTTGGGCACTTATCGGGAAGCCTTGTTTTGTAGCCGCAGTAGTGGCAGGCAAGCACTCCCCTTTCAGCCCTCATCTGATAATACTGCTTTGCATCGTCAGTATCACCAAGGGGCATTCTTGTGTGATAAGTAAGGGATACGGAGCAGTTGGGGCAAAGTATTGCCTCGCCGCATACCCGACAGGAAACTGCTGAGTTGTATCCTCTTCTGTTCAAAAATACTATGGACTGCTTTCCCTCGCTGTAGACTCGTTTAAGGCTCTCTGCAAGGACTGAGCCTACAGGGGACGTATTTCCTCCCGAGCTTTCATAGCGCATATCGCTGATGACTACCTCGGGAAGAGTGGCACCGCCGTAGCGGGAGTTCATTTCAACAAGGGTATAGGCCCCTGTTTTTGCCTTATAATATGACGCCAATGACGGTGTTGCCGACGACAGAAGCATCAGCGAGTTATTCTTTCCCGAACGAAATCTTGCAATATCGTGGGCAAGGTACTTTGGATCTGTATCCGATTTATAGGTATGCTCCTGCTCTTCATCGATAACTATCATTCCCAGTTTTTTTACAGGTGAGAAGACTGCGCTTCTCGTTCCGATAACGATATCTGCCTCTCCGCGCTTTATGCGCTTCCAGGCATCAAACCGCTCTCCCTGAGAAAGGCTTGAATGGATCACCGCAACTCTCTCACCGTACTGAGAGCAAAAATATCCAACTGTCTGGGGAGTCAGGGAAATTTCGGGGACGAGCATTATGACGCTCTTGGAGTCTGCGATAACTCTGTCGATCATCGCCTTTATGACTCTCGTTTTTCCGCTTCCCGTCACTCCATGGAGAAGTGCTGCCGCAGCGCTGTCCTTTTCGTAAAGGGCCGCTATTTTCTCATATGCCTCTCTCTGCTCGTCTGACAGAGGCGAGTCATTTGCAGTAGCATTTTGGCATTTGTCTAAGTATGGATTTCTGTAGCTTTCTATTTTTCTAAGGCTGACAATGCCTTTCTTTTCAAGGCTTGACAGCTGTACGGAGGCATTCTTACCTACTCGCATATAAAGCTCATCTGCAGTTATTTCACCTGTTTTCTGCAAAAGCCTAATAATTTCCGCCTGCAGAGGACTTCTCGTTTTCTGCGCTTTTTCTTCAATGATCTCCTCATCAGCATCGGCAAGGGATACGTATGTGATATACTTAAAATTGGTCGCCTCCTGCACCCTTGCTTCTTTACGGAGAAATCCCAGCTTTATAAGGGACGTGGTCAGCTGAGCCGCTTCATCACCAAAATGATTTTTCAGTCTTCCCTGAGAAACGTATCCGTTGCGTTTTATATATGAATAGAACAGCAAGGCCTTTTCGGAAAGCTTATCGATATCCTTTTCCTTGTCAGTAACGCAGTAGCATTCACGAAGTCTTGTAAGTGCTGCAGCAGGGACCACGGTCTTAACTGCTTCGCCGTAAGTACACAGGGTATAATCACATAGGAAGCGGCACATTTCCATAGCCTCCGTATCAAGGAGCTCCTCTCCGTCAGACACGGACGCCACAGGCTTCGGCTCATCATACTCACAGCTATCCTTTATTGCAGTGATTATGGCACCCACGGTTCTGTTACCCTTTCCGAAGGGGACCGTGACAAAACTTCCTACCCGAGCAATCTCGATGAATTCATTCGGAATATAATAATCATAGCTCAGATCTGCATGATAAGGCACATCTATGATGCGCACAGAGCAGTATATCTTGCCGTTATCTTCCATAGACGTGCCTCCTTTAAAAATTTCTGATAAGATATCCGATATTCAAAAGAGCTGCCGCCGGCTTGTGCCGGCGGCAGCCGTAGTTCATTATTCAGCTGTGTCCTCTGCTGCTTCTTCTGCGCTCTCCTCTTCAAGATCCTTATCGGTGTAGCCAACGATAACAAAATCCTTCTTATAGAGCTTATTAACAGCTACCTTTACCGCCTTTTCGTCGCGGTACTCACGGTTGATCATAGAAGCGATGCTCTTATCTGTTTCCTTATTTGCGATTCTGTGCTCTGCGATCTCTCTCTGACGAACGTATTCGTCTGTGATCATTCTTGCGCACTTTGCTGTTGCAATTGCAAGTGTGTATCTGTCAAATTCACCTTTGGTGAGATCTGTGATGGAAGGTTCTACCATGATATTTCTCCTTGTTCTCTTTTATTTGGATATAAAATTATCTATAACGTCTTTCATGCGGGTAGTGCGGCTTCTCTGGGATGTGATAATATTCATTATCGTTCTCGCACACCCTTCAATATCTCCGTCTCCGTTTACTACGACGTAATCGTAGCCGGGAGCAAGAAGTATCTCCTCTCTCGCTCTTGCAAGACGGCTCAGAATGACCTCATCAGTCTCCGTTCCTCTTCCCCTCAGTCTGCTTTCAAGCTCTGTGATGCTTGGAGGAAGAAGCATTATGGTTACAGCATCGGGATATTTCTTTTTTATCTGCGCGGCGCCATCTACCTCGATCTCAAGGATAAGGTCCTTGCCCTCTCCCATGATACGCTCAGCCTCCTTTTTAGGAGTGCCGTAATAGTTGCCGCAGTATGTAGTATACTCAAGGATCTCGTCCTCGCTGATCATTTTCTCAAAGGCTTCGTGAGAAATGAAATAATACTCGCGTCCATCACATTCGCCTTCTCTTGGCTTTCTTGTTGTTGCGGATACGGAAACACCCAATGTGGGCATAAGCTTAAGAAGTGTTTTTACAACAGTTCCCTTTCCGCCGCCGGAGGGGCCTGATATTACCACAAGGGTTCCTTTACTGCTCACCTTCATCATCCTCCGTTTCCTCGCCTGCAATGCGGGCTGTTATCTTATCCGTTGTTACGGATGAAAGGATCACGTGATCGCTGTCTGTTATTATTACCGCTCTTGTTTTTCTGCCGCTTGAGCAGTCAACGGCTCTGCCCGAGTCCTTTGCGTCCTGCACAAGTCTCTTGGCGGGAGCTGAATCGGGGCTGATAAGCGCCACTATTCTTTCAGCGGCTATCATATTGTTAAATCCTATATTTACAAACTTCATGCCGCACCCTTTATTCGATATTCTGTATCTGCTCTCTTATCTTTTCAAGCTCTGCCTTAACGTCTACCACAAGGTGAGCTATCTCTGAATTATTGGCCTTTGAGCCCGTTGTATTGATCTCGCGGTTCATTTCCTGAAGGAGGAAGTCAAGCTTTCTGCCTGCGGGCTCGCCGGACTCAACGATCTCATAAAATGACTTGAAGTGGCTCTCAAGACGGACCATTTCCTCGTCAATTGCCGCCTTATCAGCAAAGATTGCAGCCTCTGTGAGGATGCGCTGCTCACTCATCTCAACGTCAAAATCGGAGAGGAGCTTCTTTATGCGATCTGTAAGCTTCTGGCTGTAGCCCTGAATATCTGCTCGGGAAAGCTCTGTTATCTTCTTTACGGTCTCGCGGATGCCCTCGATCTTTTCCGAAACGTCTGCCACCATTCTTGCCCCCTCTGCCGCTCTTCTTTCGAGAAAAGCGTCGATTGCGGGATCAAGGGCAGAAAGCACATCCTGCCAGTCCTGCTCCGCGTCCTCATCGGGACGGACAACAGTGAAAAGCTCTCTGTTCTGAGCGACTCTCATAACGGAAATATCGTCGGGAAGACCGAACTCATCTCTCAGCTTATAAAGCGCCTGAATATAAGAGGCCGCCGCCGCTGAGTCGAGGGCAGTTTCAATGCCCTTCTGCTCGATGATTTCCACTCCCACGTATATCTCCACCTTACCGCGGGTGATTCCCTTAAGAGTAAGATAAGCCTTCACCTTTTCCTCAAGATAGGAATAAACTCGGGAGAGCTTTACGGTGCAATCAAGATAGCGGGAATTTACGGATTTTATCTCGCAGGTTATATTTTTGGAGCCATCAGCCGAAAGTGCTTTTGCGCGGCCGAAGGCTGTCATACTGTTTGCCATAGAAAAGTATCCTTTCTTTTGGGCGCATACAACCCCAATTTAATACTATTCCATGTAATTATAAACCTTTCCCTTCTCTTTGTCAACTTCACTTGGAGTTTTTTTCTTTTTTTCTTCCCAAAAAACGCTCACGGCATTGAGGAGTATAGGGGCTGCGATCATACCCCCAACACCGATAAGGCGAAATCCGAGATAGACGGAAAAGAGAGCGAGGGCAGGATGGACGCCAGCCGCGTTTCCTACAAGTCGGGGCTCAAGTATCTGGCGAAGAGCGTATATCAAAGAAAACAGTATGAGAAGTCCTATTGCCTTCCCCGTCTTTCCCATGAGAAAAAGCAGGACAGCCCATGGGACGAGGACCGTACCCACACCGAAAACAGGGAGAATATCAACGATAGAGCAAAGGAGCGCCGCGAGGAAGGGATAATCTATTCCCACTATAAGAAAGCCGATACACAGCGCAGTATAGGTTATTACGAGAAGCGAGAAGTATGCTTTTGCAAACCTTGCAAGAGATCGCATTGCAAGAGAGGCGCATCTCTCACCCTTTTTTATTATCTCTTCGGGAACAAACCGCCTGATGGTATTTGTAACTCCCTCAAGGTCGCAGGAAAAATAAAAAAGAGAAAGGAGGAAAACCACAAGAAAGAATACGGCGCCCGGAGCGCGGGATACTGCCTTTCCCATAAGGTTTGCCACCCACTTTGAGAGGGAGGCGACAGCGCCGCCCAGCATTCCCTTTATATCAATATCAATAGACATTTCTTCGCCGATGACATTTGCGCGCTGAAGGATCCCCGCCATCCCTTGAGACACCCTGCGAAACGCCTCGGACTCTGCTATGGAAGAGGCGCCCGCCGCCTTCATGGCTTCAGTCAATTCACCTGCAAGGGTCGAGAAAAGAAACCACAACAGACCTCCAAGCGCCGCGGTGCTCACAGCTATAAGTATTACAGACAGGATCTTTTTCGAAATGCGGGTTTTTCCCGAAAGGAAAAGGGCGGCGGGACGTACGGCGCAGGAGATAACGTACGCGATGACAAAAGGAAGCAGCACGGGAAGAAGGTAGCGAAAAAAGATAAATCCCCCGCCCAAAAGAAGCGCCGTCCCGATCCCGTACAGCACGTATTTGTATATTTTCATTTCCTTCATATAAGTCCTCCCGTGGGGTGAGTATGTATTATTTGTCAAATTACAGTTTGTGGGGGAGACGGCTACATGTCATCCTGAGCGGAGCAAATGTTCCGGGGGATCATTTGCGGAGTCGAACCATCCCTTAGGATGGTGCCCGCAGGGCAGGATCTACGAATAATTATTGATAACTCCTATCAAATATCGTAGATCCCGCTTCGCGCCCTCCCTATGGTCGGGTTCGACTTCGAAAACATCATACTATGATGTTTTCTCCGCTCAGGATGACAGGTGCCGGTTTCGCATCTCCCCCATAAAACTAAATTTGAAAATATCATTCACATTCCCAACTATACTCCCAAACTGATTATTGCCCCGAAACAGTCTTTTTACAAATAAAAAGAGAAAAAAGTGTTTACATAAGGAAAGGTTTTTGATAGAATAGATATGTTATGAATTTTGAAAGGATCATCGGAATGAAAAAGATTATTTCTATACTTCTTGCTTCTTTATTGCTTCTCTCCCTTTTCTCCTGCGGCACAAAGAAGGAAAACGCTTTTACCTTCACCTCTGCCACAATCGGCGACATCAAGGACGTTGTCAAGGTTGAAATGGGCGTAAAGGACTACGGTGAGATCACTCTTGAGCTTTACCACGACGTTGCTCCAAAAACCGTTGAAAACTTCGTTACTCTTGTTTCCGAGGGCTTTTACGACGGCCTTACCTTCCACCGCGTTGTTTCCGGCTTTATGATCCAGGGCGGCGACCCTGACGGAGACGGCACAGGCGGTTCTGAGAAGACCATTACAGGTGAGTTTGCCCTTAACGGCTTTGAGAATAACCTTTCTCACACCCGCGGCGTTATCTCTATGGCACGCTCAAATGACCCCAACTCCGCATCCAGCCAGTTCTTTATCTGCCACGGCGATGCTCAGTCCCTTGACGGAAGCTATGCCGCATTCGGTAAGGTAATCGACGGTATGGACACAGTTGATGCCATTGCCGCAGTTAATACGGTATACAACTCCTACGGAAGCGAAAAGTCCGTTCCCGCAAAGGATATCTTTATTGACTATATCGTCCTCCTTGAGCAGTATGACCGCGACGGCGAGGATGCCGCAGAGCGCGAGCCTCTTGAAACAAAATCCGAGGAAGAGCTCTACGCTGATCCCGTAAAGGTTGAAATGAGCGTGAAGGGCCACGGCAAGATCACACTCGAGCTCTACCCGAACCTTGCTCCCGAAACAGTTGAGAACTTTATCACCCTTGCCTCCGACGGCTTCTATGACGGCCTTACCTTCCACCGCATCGTTTCCGGCTTTATGATACAGGGCGGCGACCCCGACGGTAACGGCACAGGCGGCAGCGACAAGAATATCAAGGGCGAATTCCAGATAAACGGACACTATAATCCCCTTTCCCACAAGAGAGGCGTTATCTCCATGGCGAGATCAAGCGCTCCCGACTCCGCATCCAGCCAGTTCTTTATCTGCCACGCAGACGCTAAGAGCCTTGACGGTCAGTACGCCGCATTCGGCAAGGTCATCGAGGGACTTGAAACCGTTGACTCTATCGCTGCGGTAGAGGTTGAATACAACGCATACGGAAGCGAAAAATCAGTTCCCACAGAGGACGTTATCATTGAGTACGTTAAGGTGCTTTCCGATGCGCCCTCCGATACATCCACCCCCGATACAACAGAAGAAATTAAAACCGAAATCAAGTAAAGAGAGGACACAAAAATGGAACAGAAGACAGTTAATGCAGTTATTACAATGGAGAGCGGCGACAAGATCACTCTTGAGCTTTACCCCGATATCGCTCCCATCACAGTTGAGAATTTCGTAAATCTTGCAAAGGACGGCTTCTACGACGGTCTTATCTTCCACCGCGTTATCGCAGGCTTTATGATCCAGGGCGGTGACCCTATGGGTATCGGCATCGGCGGCAGCGGCAAGAACATCAAGGGCGAGTTTGCCATCAACGGAGTCAAGAACGATCTTTCCCATAAGAGAGGCGTTATCTCCATGGCAAGAAGCCAGAACTACAACTCCGCATCCAGCCAGTTCTTCATCTGCCACGCAGACGCAACATTCCTTGACGGTCAGTACGCCGCATTCGGTAAAGTGACTGAGGGCATGGAGACTGTTGACGAGATCGCATCCGTTAAGACCAATATGCAGGACAAGCCCCTCTACGACCAGAGAATGGCTAAGGTTGAGATCGTTGACTAAATAGATTTTATTAGAATAGAAAAGGGCTGACATACAGCCCTTTTTCTATTCTGTTTATTTCAAATTTGGGCTTAGCGGGATTAGTAAACGAAATTTCTGTAGGCGAAGGAGACGATTCAGACAAGTCCTTCCCCACGCGGGCGTCGAGTCTTACTGAACTTTAAGTCCCCGTGCCCGCTCTGTCAACGCACGAGGCGTTGACCCAAGTTAGTCCTTCCCTCAAAGAATTGGGGGAAGGTGG
>JAFQDC010000010.1 GCA_017416205.1 Clostridia bacterium
AAAAGGATGCAGAAGCCGTGAATTGTCCGTCGTCGGCGTACAAAGGTACGACAGAGGGACAATTCGCGGCTAAAAAGCCGCATTTAACAATGAAATCCGCCGAAATAATCGGCGGATTTCTACTTTTTTACTGCGTTTTTCTCTTAACTAAATACTATATGTTTTGCGGTTTTTGTTCTGCGCCTTTTTCGACAGTCTGAAAAGAGCTGACTTATCAGCTCTTTTTATTACGGATAAGAAGCACTAAAGACTTATTAACCCAATCTGCAAATAATATAATGTCTAATTAAATTTAACAAATTTGTTCATTTGTATTTATTTTCTTTTGAATATAGTGTATAATTGTTGTAACTAATTATTGTGAGGTGCGTTATGAAACTTGACAAAAAGCCTTTTTCTGCAGAGCCGTATCTTGAGCGCGCAAAAGAGATACTCTCTCAGATGACCCTCATCGAAAAGATCGGTCAGCTCAACCTTACGGGTACTGTCCGCAGTCTTGACGAAAATATGATCCGCGAGGCAAAGATCGGAAACTTTCTGAACGTTCCCGACGTTGCTACCGCAAACCGCCGCCAGAGGATCGCAGTTGAGGAGACCCGACTCGGTATTCCTCTTCTTATCGGTCACGACGTTGTTCACGGCGACAGAACTCTCTTTCCCATCCCTCTCGCAACAAGTGCCAGCTGGGATATGGAAAGAATTGAAAAATGTGAAATGCTTGCCGCAAAGGAAGCTTATCACGAGGGTATCAACTGGATCTACTCTCCTATGATCGACATAACACGCGAGCCCCGTTGGGGTAGAATTGCCGAGGGTGCAGGCGAGGATAAGTTCTTCGGTTCCTGCGTTGCTCAGGCAAGAGTGCGCGGATTCCAGACGATAAATCCTGAAACAGGCTATCCCTATACCGCCGCTTGCTTCAAGCATTACTGCGGCTACGGTCTCTCCGAGGCCGGCCGTGACTACGAGGCCTGCGATATCAGCGACAGAACTCTCCACTCCGAATATCTCCCCGTTTATAAGGCGGCAGTTGATGCAGGAAGCATTACCTGTATGTCCTCCTTTAACTCCATGAACGGCGATCCCGTTTCCGGCTCACACTACTACCTTACAGAGCTTCTACGCGATGAATGGGGCTTTGAGGGTATGGTTGTTTCCGACTGGACGTCTATCTTCGAGCTCGTTAAGCACAGAGTTGCAAAGGACGGCAAGGATGCGGCTCATATGGCTATCCTCGCAGGTAACGATATGGATATGCACTCCGACGTTTATATCAACTATCTTGAGGAGCTGGCTGCCGAGGACCCCGCTGTTCTCGAGGCTATCGACAAGAGCGTGCTCCGCGTTCTCGTTACAAAGCTTGCAATCGGCCTTTTCGAGAATCCATACCGCGACGAGGATGCAATGAAGTATTTCCTCTGCGAAGAGACAAGAGCTGCTGCCCGCGATATGGGCGCACATTCTGCAGTTCTTCTTAAGAATGACAACAAGCTCCTTCCCCTTTGCAAGAAGGAAAAGAAGAAGTACCTCCTTACAGGTCCTATGGCTGACGAGCGCTTTGAGGCTATAGGTCTTTGGGGCGGACGCGGCGACGTTAACACCATCGTTACAATCAAAAATGCTCTCGAAGCTGAGGAAAACGTTGAGATTATTTACCACAAGGGCTGTGATTTCCCCGTAGACGACTGCAACGTGAGTCACGACGGCTTTGCCGAGGGTGTTCGCCTTGCCGCAGAGTGCGACGCTATCATCTTTGCCTGCGGTGAGCCCGTTCACTGGGCAGGTGAGCATGGAGGTCGCGCAGATATCGACCTTCCCGCACCTCAGAACGACTATTTAAAGGCTTTGAAGGAGACCGGAAAGCCTGTTATTTCCGTTCTTCTTACCGCACGTCCTCTTGCTTGTACTACTCTTGACAGCCTTTCCGACGCTGTTCTTCTCGGTTGGCACGCAGGAATCGAGGCAGGTAACGCAATTTGCGACCTTCTCTTCGGCCGCGTTTCCCCCTCCGGACGACTCCCCGTTACATTCCCTCGCGCAACAGGTCAGATCCCCCTCTACTACGCAAGTCTTCCCGGCGGACGTCCCCGCGGTTCTGACGGTATCTCCCGTCACCGTTTTATTGAGGATACACCCCTCTATTGCTTCGGCTACGGTCTTACATACGGCGAGGTTGAATACGGCGAGGTATCAATTGAAAATCCCCAGATCAAGGCTGGCGACGAGCTGAAGGCTTCAGTTACCGTTAAGAATATCAGCGATACCGATATCGAAGAGGTAGTTCAGGTATACTACTGCGACCTCGTTTCCTCTCTCGAAACTCCCGATAAGCTCCTTTGCGACTTTGAAAAGGTTGCGCTCAAGGCAGGAGAAGAAAAAACGGTTTCCTTCTCTATTCCCACAGAGCGTTTCGAGCTCACAACAAGAAAGCTCACCCGAGTTCTTGAGCCCGGCGACTTCCGTCTCTATATCGGTAAGAATTCCGATACCTGGAACGGTGCTGACTTTGAGGTAATTAAATAATGTGGATATGAAAGGCTGTCGCTTTGATGACAGCCTTTCGATTTGGAAATATCAATCAAAAACTTTAAATCTTTGAATATACGGTATAATTATTCAAATATCAATGTTATCTCTCATTATGTGCCAAATACACATATATTTATATGATATTTTTTACACTTTTTCGGCCTTTGGTTATTTACAAAACGAGAAAAAAGTAGTATAATTTTTGTTAGGTGTGGGAACACACCAATTTGATGCTTTTCAAATAAATTTCTATATATTCAGGAGGATTTTATTCATGGCAAGAAGAAAAGTTTCCATGGACGGTAACACCGCCGCCGCGCATGCCTCTTATGCGTTTACGGAAGTTGCCGCAATCTACCCCATTACCCCTTCCTCTCCCATGGCAGAGGTAACAGACACTTGGTCCGCTACTGATAAGAACATCTTTGGCGAGCCCGCTAAGAACATTTTCGGTGAAAATGTTAAGGTTATGGAGATGCAGTCTGAGGCCGGCGCTGCAGGTGCAGTTCACGGTTCTCTCGCAGCAGGTGCTCTTACCACCACCTATACTGCTTCCCAGGGTCTGCTTCTCATGATCCCCAATATGTACAAGATCGCAGGTGAGCTTCTCCCTTGCGTTATCCATGTTTCTGCCCGTGCAGTTGCTTCTCACGCGCTTAACATCTTCGGCGACCACTCTGACGTTTATGCTTGCCGTCAGACAGGTTTCGCAATGATGGCTGAGACTAATACTCAGGAAGTTATGGACCTCGGCGCAGTTTGCCACCTCGCAACAATCGAGTCCAGAGTTCCTTTCCTTAACTTCTTCGACGGCTTCCGTACATCTCACGAGATCCAGAAGATCGAGGCTTGGGATTACGACGACCTCAAGGAAATGGTAGATATGGACGCTCTCCAGGGCTTCAGAAACAGAGCTCTCAACCCTGAGCACCCCGTTCTCCGCGGTTCCGCTGAAAACGGCGATATCTTCTTCCAGCACAGAGAGGCTTGTAACCCCTACTACGATGCAGTTCCTGCAATCGTTGAGAAGTACATGGACAAGGTTAATGCCAAGATCGGTACTGACTACAAGCTCTTCAACTACTACGGCGCTCCCGATGCTGACAGAGTTATCATCGCTATGGGCTCCTTCTGTGACGTAGCTGAAGAAGTTATCGACTACATGCTCGCAGCAGGCGAGAAGGTAGGTCTCGTTAAGGTTCGTCTTTACAGACCCTTCGCAGCTGACAAGCTCATCGAGGCTATCCCTGAGACTGCAACAAAGATCGCAGTTCTCGACAGAACTAAGGAGCCCGGCGCACTCGGCGAGCCCCTCTACCTCGACGTTGTTACAGCTCTCGCTTCCAAGGGCATCACAGGCAAGAAGATCGTTGGCGGTCGTTACGGTCTCGGTTCTAAGGATACTCCTCCTTCCTCCGTATTCGCTGTATACGAGAACCTCAAGCTCGATGAGCCTAAGGCAAACTTCACAATCGGTATCGTAGACGACGTTACAGGTCTTTCTCTCGAAGAGAAGCCCGCTCCCGACACAGCTCCTGCAGGCACTATCGCATGCAAGTTCTGGGGTCTCGGCGGCGACGGTACAGTTGGTGCTAACAAGAACTCCATCAAGATCATCGGTGACCACACCGATAAGTATATCCAGGCATACTTCCAGTATGACTCCAAGAAGACCGGTGGTATCACAATTTCTCACCTCCGCTTCGGTGACAAGGCTATCAAGTCTCCTTACTACATCAACAAGGCTGACTTTGTTGCTTGCCACAACCCCTCTTACATCCTCAAGGGCTACAAGATCGTTAACGACGTTAAGCCCGGCGGTACATTCCTTCTTGACTGCCAGTGGGATCTCGCAGCTCTCGAGGCTAACCTTCCCGCAAGCGTTAAGACTTACATTGCAAAGAACAACATAAACTTCTACACCATCGACGCTACATCCATCGCAAAGAACGAGGTTGGTAACGCTAAGGTTAAGAATACAATTCTCCAGTCTGCATTCTTCGCACTTGCTAACATCATGCCCATCGATGAGGCTGTTGGCTACATGAAGTACATGGCTACAAAGTCCTACTCCAAGTTCGGCGAAGAGGTTGTTGCTCAGAACCACAAGGCTATCGAAATGGGCGCAGGCGCTCTTACAAAGGTAGACGTTCCCGCTGAGTGGGCAAATGCAGGCGAGTCTGCTCCCGCAGCAGATGCTACAGGTACAAGACCTGAGCTCGTTAACTTCGTTAACACAGTTCTTAACCCTGTAAGCCGTATGGACGGTGACTCCCTCCCCGTATCCGCATTCAAGGATATGGCAGACGGTACATTCCCTCAGGGCTCTACTGCATACGAGAAGCGCGGCGTTGCTGTTATGGTTCCCGTATGGCACGCTGAGAACTGTATCCAGTGTAACCAGTGTTCCTTCGTTTGTCCTCACGCTACAATCCGTCCCTTCGCTCTCACAGAGGAAGAGGCAGCTGCAGCTCCCACACAGACAAAGTACACAGCAAAGCCCGTTATCAAGACAAACTACAAGTTCACAATGGCTATCAGTCCTCTCGACTGTATGGGCTGTACTCTCTGCGTAAAGGCTTGTCCTACAAAGCCCGAAAAGAGAGCTATCGAGATGGTTCCTCAGGCTACTCAGCTTGATCAGCAGGCATCCTTCGATTACTGCGTAGCAAACGTTTCCGAGAAACCCGAGATCATCAACACAACAGTTAAGGGCAGCCAGTTCAAGCAGCCCCTCCTTGAGTTCTCCGGCTCCTGCGCAGGCTGTGCTGAGACTTCTTACGCTCGTCTCATCACTCAGCTCTTCGGTGAGAGAATGTACATCTCCAACGCTACAGGATGCTCCTCCATCTGGGGTGGCTCCGCTCCCGCTACACCTTACACTGTAAACCGTGAAACAGGCCGCGGTCCCGCTTGGGGTAACTCCCTCTTTGAGGATAACGCTGAGCACGGTCTCGGTATGGCTCTCGGTCAGAAGGCTCTTCGCGAGAGATACATCCAGAAGGTTCGCGACCTCCTCGTAACATACAAGGAAATGGGCGTTGGCGAAGAGTGGACAGGCGCTCTCGAGGGCTACCTCAATACTCTTGACGACGGCGAGGCAAACGCTAAGGCTACTGACCATATGGTTAAGATGCTCGAGGAAGACGTTGCTCGCGGCACATGTCCTACAGTTCCTGCTGAGAAGGATATCCTCGCAGGTAAGGAATTCCTCTCCAAGAAGTCCGTATGGATCTTCGGTGGCGACGGATGGGCTTACGATATCGGCTTCGGCGGTCTCGACCACGTACTCGCTTCCGGTGAGGACGTAAACGTTATGGTATTCGATACTGAGGTTTACTCCAACACAGGTGGACAGGCTTCTAAGGCTTCCTCTATCGGTCAGGTTGCTCAGTTCGCAGCAGCAGGTAAGGCTATCGGCAAGAAGAACCTTGCAGAGATCGCTATGTCCTACGGCTACGTTTACGTTGCACAGATCGCTATGGGCGCTGATATGAACCAGACACTTAAGGCAATGAAGGAAGCTGAAGCATACCACGGTCCTTCCCTTATTATCGGCTACGCTCCTTGTGAGATGCACGGTATTAAGAAGGGCGGCATGCAGAACTGCCAGCAGGAAATGAAGAAGGCAGTTGAGGCAGGCTACTGGCATATGTTCAGATATAATCCTACTCTCGAGGCTAATAAGCTGACAATCGACTCTAAGGAGCCTACAGCTGATTACCAGGCATTCATCGCAAACGAGGCTCGTTATGCTCGTCTTGCTGCATCCTTCCCCGAAAGAGCAAAGGCTCTCTTCGCTCAGGCTGAGGAAGCTGCAAAGGCTAAGTATGAGAGACTCCTTAAGATGGCAAAGCTCTACGAATAATTCTTTGAATTATAATATAAACGGGTGGCAATTGCCACCCGTTTTGTTTTCTCTACTTTCTTTTCTCCTTCTTTCCTTGTAAGGAAAGAAGCAAAGGAACTTTACACTATGGGTATTGTTCTGTTTTAAATTACACCGTAGCCATAAAACTAAAGGCAAAAGCCCCCAAAAAGAAATAACGCCCAAAATGAGCTTGTTCATTTTGGGCGTTATTTCTTTTTGGGCAGGCGCAGAATGCGCTGTGGCGTTATACGCCACACTTTTGCTACCAAATACAGAATAATTTTTCAAAGTTTTTTGGGAGTGCAGAGGACTTTTTTCCAAAAAAGTCCTTTGCGTATTCATCCTCACTCCTCAAACTTCTCTTCTTCCTCATAAAGCTCCATAAGACGCTCCTCAACAGCCTCGCGACGAGAATCAAGCTCACCTGCACGAATATAATCCGTTGCCGCGTCTCCAAAGAGCTCTTCGTTTATATCCTCAAGCTCCTTTTCAAGCTTTTCTATTTCGCTCCGTACCTTTCTGCGCTGTGCCGCTTCCTTTCTACGCTCTGAAGCGTCTTGCTTGCGCTTTTGATATTCCTCTTTACCCTGGGATTCCTTTGCGGCCTCCTGAGCGCGCTGCTCTACCTCTCTTGCCTCGCGCTTTTGTACATACTCATCGTAGCCTCCGCGCCAGTCACGCACAACGTCTCCCATTTCAATAACTCTCGTCGCAAGACGCTTTGCAAAATATCGGTCGTGGCTGACGGCAATTACCGTGCCGTCAAACTCCGCCACCGCGTTTTCAAGTACCTCGCGGGAAGGGATATCAAGGTGGTTTGTGGGCTCATCGAGGATGAGCAAGTTTGTCTTTGATAATATCAGCTTTGCAAGAGTGAGCCTTGCTTTTTCGCCGCCGGAAAGGACAGCGACCTTTTTCTCAATATCATCTCCGCGGAACATAAAGCTGGCAAGAACGCTTCTCAGCTGAGTCTGTGTAATGGTGGGATATGCGTCCCATATCTCGTCAAGAACTGTTTTTTCATCGTCAAGATTCTGGTTTTCCTGATCGTAGTACGCTATCTGCACGTTGTAGCCGAAATTTATCTTTCCGGCAAGAGGCTCAAGCTTTCCGAGAAGGATCTTGAGAAGCGTTGATTTTCCACAGCCGTTTGCACCTGCGATAAACACTCTTTCTCTCTTTTTCACTTCAAAGGAGAGATTCTCAAATAAGGTCTTTTCACCAAATCCCATTTTGAGTCCCTTGACAGAGAGAACGTCATTTCCCGATTCACCGGATTCATCAAAGGAAAAATTGATAGCGCGGGGGGCATCCTTGGGCTTATCCACCTTTTCCATACGCGCAATCGCCTTTTCGCGGCTTTCTGCAGCTATGATGTTACGCTCACGGTTCCATCTGCGCTGCTGTTCTATATAGGCTTCAAGGCGGGCGATCTCCTTTTGCTGAAGATCGTATTTCTTGGCCTCTGCCTCGCGCTTTTCCTTTTTTCGTTGAACATACTCAGTATAGGAACACTTATAAAGCTCTGCGTGCTGATTTTCTATATCCAGCGTCTTGTTTGTCACCCTGTCAAGGAAATATCTGTCGTGGCTGACTACAATCAAAGTCTTTTTATATGCTGCAAGATGCTCCTCAAGCCAGACCATTGTGTCAAGATCAAGGTGGTTTGTAGGCTCGTCAAGAATCAGGATATCAGGCTCTGCAAAGAGAAGACGGGCAAGCGCAAGACGTGTGCGCTGACCTCCCGATAAGGTTTCTACAAGCCTTTCGTGAGTGTCTTCTTCAAAGCCGAGACGCTTAAGAAGGCTCTTACAGCGCGACTTATAATGAAGTCCACCGCCGTCAATATATTTTGTATTTATGCGGTCAAGCTCAGAGGCAAGTCTCACAGACTCTTCACCCACAGCCGTTTCAAGCTCACGCTCGATCTCCTGTATTCTCTTTTCCCAGCGGCAAAGCTGAGGATACGCACCATACATACGCTCAAGTACCGTTTCGTTTTCCGCCTCTCCGTCGTCAAAGGCATCGTGCTGCTCCATCATTCCAACGGTCTTATCCTTTGCGATGTAAATTTCACCGCTGTCAGAACTGATCTTGCCCGAAATAATACGAAGGAGCGTCGACTTTCCGCTACCGTTAACGCCGACGATACCAAGCTTGTCCCCGTCCTCAATGGCGAAGGTCACGTCTTTGAGTATCTCCTTAAGGCCGATAGTATATGTTATTGAATTTACTGCTAACGATATCATATTTTTCCTTTAAAAAGGGACGGGTCACCCCGTCCCCAAATTCTTATTTTTCAGAGTTTTTAATTCTTTCTGACGTTTCTACAGAAGCAACTGACATAAGCTCAACCACACAGTAAAGGAAAAGGAAAAGCTTAAGCAGAATATCTGTTCCTATAATCATATTCGCTTCTATTCCACCGACGAATGCCGCCGCAGCTCCAATGGTCACGGTGCCGCATACGCTGATTGCTGAAAGAAGAGTAAATATATATCTTGAATATATCTGTCCGCGTCCGAGGGAGAGACCTGTTTCTGCGCAGAAAACAAGCATAAGAGCAATATAAGAAAGCTGACAGAAAAGCTTTACGGGGCTGTTTACCGCAACTGTGGGATCAAAATACATATAAAGCACTCTGAAAGCACAGAAGATCACGGGAGAGAAGGAGAAAAGGGACATAATTCCCGAAACCTTTTTACCTCTCTTATTAAGAGTGGGAGCTGCGATAAGATATGCAACAGTAAAGAACTCGAATATAAGTGAAACGGTGAAGAAAAGATTTCCTTTGACTGCATTTCCGTAAAGGCTGTCCTTTGCTTCCATATAAAGGTCAAATAACATTGCGGCTGCTGCAAGATAGGATACTATCTTATAAGCTATTCCGCCGCGAAACTCACAGTCTGCAGCACTTCTCTTTAAATACATGATCCATGGGGCAACTGCAACTACAGGACCCGCAATGATGCAGACGTATACAACGGCTGCGAGAGCAGAGCCCTTTGCAAAGTATCCCATTGCATTATCATATTGACCGGAAAGGGCCAGATACAAACACACACCGCCCACTACTGCAAGGAGCATAGCCACAGCTCCGAAAATATATATTATTGATTTTACATCCTTTTTCATATTTAAACCGCCTTCGATTGATATTTATATATTAGCATAAATTTTCTTTTTTATCAATAACATATACATATTTTTTTATTGTTTACAAACACATAAAAAAACTCCCCCGATTACTCGGGGGAGCTGAACTATTCAGTTCTTAGAAAGTCAAGCTGTAATTAAATTATGCAGCGAGAGCCTTTCTGATTGTGAGCTGGTCCTTAGCGTTGATAGCACCGTCAGCGTTAGCATCTGCACGAGATGTAACGATGTCGCCTGTTACCTTAGCAAGGTACTTTCTCATAAGGAGAACGTCATCAGCATCAAGAACGAAGTCACCGGAAACGTCACCCTTGTAAGTTCTGTTCCAAGCGAAGTCGGAAGAACCGATGGTGTAGTTGTCGATGTTCATATCAACGTGGAAGTTTCTGAGGATTACAAATGAGAGATGATCGTTGGATGTGTAGCTCTTAGCGAACTGCTGAGCAACGATAGATCTGGATGTTGTATAGAGAACTTCCTCACCGTTTACGAATACGGAGAGTCTACCGGAAGGAGGAGCACCGTCAACACCGAGGTTGAGCTTGAAGTTTACAGAGAAGTTGTATACTTCGCCGTTAACCATAGCGTAATCAGCTGTGATAGGTGTGAATGCGCCTTCGTTTGTAGGTCTGATGAAGAGGTACTGATCGTTGTAGTTGTAACCGATCATGAATGCGTAACCGGAAGCACCACCGATCCAAGCGTAAACTTCAGGAGCGTAGCCCTGATCGCTGCCTTCATCCCAACCGGGAACGAGACCCTGGATAGCCATATCCCAGCTCATAGAGAAGTCGTTAGAGTTAACGTAGCCGGGGAGGTAGTGGTCGTTGTAGTTGGAAACGCCATTCTTAGAAGAGAATGTGCCGTTATCACATACCCAGTTGTTATCGTAGCCCCAACCGTTTTCCATAACGTTCATGAAGTCGTCCTGGAAGTCGTGGTACTGGTAGATAGAACCTGTGTAAGCGTCTGCTGCGGGAAGTTCGATGTAGTACTTCTGTGTGCAGTCGCCGCCGTTCTTACAGTATGTGTAAACAAGACCGTCGTCAGTCTTTCTGTTGATGTCGTAGCCTGCCCAGTTGTGAGCCTTCATAGGAATGGAGTAACCACCGTTATCAGCGCCACAAACTGCACATACGTTAGCAACGTAACCTTCAGCTACGCAAGTGGAATCATACTGTACTGTGGACCAGCCGTTTGTATGGCCGTTCTCAGCGCAGAAGTCATCAGTGTCGAGGTTAACGATTCTCATCTCGCCGGAACCTCTGTTATAGCCTGTACCTGTGGGAAGGTCGGACTGGTCAGCAACAACCTCGTATGTCTCACCGTCGATGAGCTGGAAGTTGTCGATGATAGCGTTACCGTACCACATGCAAAGGAGAGAGAGACCGAGGTCAAAGTTGTTAAGACCGATGTTACCCTCGTAGAAGAGCACGCCGTCTACGTAGATATTGGCCTTCATCATATCGTACTCAAATGTGATCTCGTGGAAGTTATCGAAGGTAGCCTCGCCCCAATCAAAGAGGATCTGGTCTTCGCCCTTACCACCGGAAACTGTACCTACTGCCCAACGTACGGGAGTGCCGCCGTTCCAGTTGGTCCAGTACTCAAGGAATGCACCCTGTGCAGATTCCTTAGTCTGTGTGTATGCGATATCGTATGTGATAATGTAGTTGTTATTGAGCTTGTTTGTAGCGAATCTGTCGCTGAGCTCAATGTAACCGGAAGTTGCGTCGATATCCTGAGAGGACTCGATAAGGAGAGCTTCGCCAGCTGCGGGAGCTGTGATGTCGATCTTATCGAAGAGATCTTCGCCTACTATATCAATGTCATACTCGAGCTGCATGCCCTGGCCGCCGATACCGGAGCCTTCCATATCGTCAAAGAAGTCGCCAACGGAAAGGTTGTCGATAGAGATCTTATCCCATGTCCAGAATGCGGAACCGTCGGAATAAGTTGTGAGCTCCTTATCTACTGTGCCAACATAAGCGTCGTCAAGGTAGATCTCTGTAGAACCATCGTTATTGATGAATGCTACGTGGTACCACTCGCCCTGCTCGATATCTACTTCGAAGTCTGCGCCGTCAACACCGATAGCGCCAACTGCTACGTAAGGACCAACTGCGAGGCCGGACCAACCTGTGAGCTTACCAGCTGCATCGTCAATGCAGATATCGAGCTCAACGTCGAAGGGAGCGGACTCGTTAACCATTACGGGGTTGTAGGAGTTACCTGCGGGGAAGCACCAGAAGTACTTGCCGAGGTCATAGCGAGCGCCCTCATACTCTTCTTCGAGCTGCATGCCCTGGCCGCCGATACCGGAGCCTTCCATATCATCGAAGAAATCGCCAACTGCGAGATCGTCGATAGAGATCTTATCCCATGTCCAGAATGCGGAACCGTCGGAATAAGTTGTGATCTGCTTTGTGGATGTGCCAACGTATGCGCCATCAACGTAGATAGCTGTACCTTCGTCAACAACCTTCCACTCTACATCGTACCACTGACCCTGCTGAATGTCATAAGCGAACTCAGCACCGTCAACGCCTACGCCGCCAACTGCAACGTAAGGACCAACTGCGAGGCCGGACCAACCTGTGAGCTTACCAGCTGCATCGTCAACGCGGATCTCCATGGAAACGTCGAAAGGAGCGTACTGATTTACAGCAACAGGGTTGTAGGAGTTACCTGCGGGGAATGTCCAGATCTTGTCAACACCCTTCATAACGTTTTCGTTCTTGTAAGTTGTTGTCTCTTCTGTGATCTGCATGCCCTGGCCGCCGATACCAGCGCCTTCCATGTCATCAAAGAAAGAGCCAGCCTTGAAGTTGTCGATTGTGATCTTGTCCCATGTCCAGAATGCGGAACCGTCAGAGTATGTGCCGATGTACTCGCCGATTGTGCCAACGTGCTCGCCGTTAACATAGATAGCTGTACCGTTCTCAGTTACGTTCCACTGAACATTGTACCAAGTGCCAACTTCGATAGCCATAGCGATGTCAGCATTATCAATACCAACACCGTCAGGACCAACATAAGGTCCAACTGCGAGGCCGGACCAACCTGTGAGCTTACCAGCTGCGTCATCAACACGGATGTCCATAGCTACGTCGAACGTACCGGACTGGTTGATAGCAACAGGGTTGTAGGAGTTTCCTGCGGGGAAAGTCCATACTTTGTTTGTTGTTGTCTCTGCTGTAACTACTCTTGCTGCGGAAAGACCCACAACCATGCAAGAGAGAAGCATAGCAGCTACAAGAACAAGTGCTAAAACTTTTTTCATAGGGTATATACCTCCATTTAATTTGGTATAATAATTCTATCATTCACCATACAAAAAGTCAATAGGTTTTTGGGAATTTTTTGTTCATTTTACAAACAGAGGACAAGCCGAAACCCCTTGAAAATATTGAGTTTTCACAGTTTTTCTGAAAGAATTGGGTGTTTTGTTTTTTCCGACATCTACATATTGTGTTTACTTTAAATTATTTTTATACAAATTCAACAAATTCAAAAAAATACTTCTTGCACTTTGACAGTTTTACAGGTGGATTTTGTTTTGTTCATTTTGTACAATGAAGATATATTTGAGTTTATAAACAGTAAAAAATGAAATATTGTTGCGATAAAGCTCTTTATTTCTGTTGTTAAAAACCGTTAAATTACGGTTTATATGTCGCTTTTTAGTGCGAAGATAAAGGAAACAATAATCTAAAGTACTATTCCTTCGCACCCGCTTTGCAAGCAAAGCCAAAGAAAACATTAATCTAAAGGCGCTCCGCAAAAAACTTCAAACTATG